>DASXTY010000567.1:0-3605 GCA_036505155.1 Polyangiaceae bacterium
AAGCTCAGACAGATGACCACGTAGGCGATGGGCGAGTCGAAGTAGGAGCGAAACTCGCGTTTGGCGATCACGAACATCGGACGCATGGCTCAGCTCTCACCTTTCCGCGCGCTTTCTCGATCGCCGGCGGCCTCCTCGCTCGACTCATCCTCCGCCTCTTCTTCCGCCTCGTCTTCGCCGGCCGCTTCTTCCTGCTCTTCTTCTTGCTCCTCCTCTTCCTCTTCTTCCCACTCGGCTCCCCGGTCGAGGCGTTCATCGTCCCGGGTGAGATCGCGAAACACTGCGTCCAGCGATTGTGTCTCTCGGCGAAGCTCGAGCAAGGTCCAATTTTTGGCCACCGCCAGCCGGAAGATTTCTGCGCGAAGATCCCCATCGCTGGGACCGATGAGCTCGAAGCGATGGGCACGTTCGTCGCTGGCGAGCTCACGCACGGACGAGGCGCCCGGCAGACGCGCGAGCGCCTCCTGCACTTCGGTGGCCGTCGGCGGCTTGGCATTCGCTTCGGCGTGTTTTTCGTCGATGCTTGCCGTGTAGCGGATGCGGCCGGTGCGGGTCCGGATGGAATCGATCGGCCCGTCCGCCACCACTCGCCCCTTGCTGATGATGATGGCGCGCGCGCACGCCTGCTCCACCTCGGCGAGATTGTGCGTGGAGAGCACAATCGTCCTATCCTTGCCGATTTCGTCGATGTAGCGCAAAACCTCCGCCTTTTCATTGGGATCGAGGTCGCTGGTCGGCTCGTCCAAAATCAGAATCGGCGGGTCGTGGATGAGCGCCTGCCCCAGGCCCACTCGCTGCCGGTACCCGTGCGACAGCGTGCTGATGTCCTTGCCCAACGACTGCGCGAGCCCGCACACCTCGACCACCTTCTTTAAGCGGCTCTTGAAGGTCGGCTCGTCGAGCCCGCGCACTTGCGCGGTGAACTCCAAATATTCGTAGACGCTCATGTCGGTGTAGAGCGGGGCGCGCTGGGGCAAATACCCGAGGACCTTGCGCACCTCGAGCGGGCTTTCGAATACGTCGTTCCCGAACACCTTCGCCGACCCCGTGGTCGGGGCGATGAAACAAGTCAGGATGCGCATCGTGGTGGACTTCCCTGCCCCGTTGGGGCCAAGGAACCCCACGACCTCGCCTCGTTTGACTTCGAAGCTTACTCGATCGAGGGCGCGCACGGCGCCAAAACGCTTGGACAGGCCAGTGGCCTGAATCATGACGTCGGTTTTCATCCGACCTCCATCGTCTGGTGCGCGCCGGCCGCCTTTCGGCGAACCCGGCGGGCGCGGCATCCTAGCGGCGACGGGATCCCTGTCAACTCATCCGCAAACTCAGGCGGGCAGGGGGCTTGCACGGCTCGAAAACCATCGCGAGACGAGAGTATTCCCGTCCGAGTGTAAAACCGGAAAAGCGTGCTCTCCGGCCACAAGGACCGCCCCCGCGCTGCCCGGCGCTCGAATATCGAAGTGCTGCTACCCCGCCTGGTATCCCGCGACCAGCGCCTGCGCGAGCAACCCCCATCCATCGACGGCAACGAACAAGAGGAGCTTAAATGGCAGGCTCACCTGAGTTGGGTTCATCATCTGCATTCCGAGCGCGAGCAGCACATTGGAAACCACCAGATCGATGACCAAAAACGGCAGATAGATGGCAAATCCAAGAGCAAAGGCCCGGATGAGCTCGCTCACCACGAATGCCGGGATCACGATGGTCAAGTCGTCCCGGCCCACTTGATTTCGTTCTGCTTCGGGACGCGCATGGCGCGCAATTTGGTAAAAACGCGCGCGTTCACGCTCGGAAGCGTTGGCCTTGAGGAACCGGCGCAGCGGCTCGCGGACCGCTTCCACCACGCCAACCATGAACTCCATGCTGGTCTGTCGCGCCTGCAGCGCCGGCTCCACCTTGGTCGCAATCCGAGAGCCGACCGGGGCCATCGCGAGAAGCGTGAGCGCGCCCGCAAGTGCCATCACCACCGTATTGGCGGGCACATTGGGCGCACCGATTGCCCCGCGCACAATTTGCAACACGGTAGAGATCTTCACGAACGCCGTGAGCGACATGAACGCAAACGGCAACAGGGCGGCCAGCGCCAGCGCTACTACCAGGACTACCGGTTGGCTCAGCCAGTCTAACGAAGTGGCTTGGTTCATTGCTCCCACTCGCTAGCTTATTCGGAGCTACCGCCGGACTCGGCGCCGGGCCTGCGCCGGCGACCCAGCGCGCGCTCCAGCACCTGCGAAAAACCTGGCGTCGAGCGCGCGGGTGCGGTGCCCACCACCTCGCTCGGCGATAGCTCTCCCAGCTTGTTGATGCCCGCTTCGCTCGAGCCCAACACATATACGGTCTCCGCCACCCGCACTAAGTAGATGGCGCGACGGCCCTCGAGCGGCAGGCGGCCGACCAGCTCCAGCGACCCCGTTGGCCTGCCGATTCCGATGCGCCCGGCCCCGTACAACACCAGTACCGCAAGGGCTGTGATGCCCGCGACGGTGACCAGAGTTTGGATGACGTAGTGCGCAAGCGGGCTCATCCCATTTCCGTCCGTCTTCCCTGGAAGCCAGAGGGCGCGAGCCTAGTACCCTCCTGCCATAGAATCGAGAGCTGCTTGAATCCGCAGGAGCTTCGGGCTGCAGCGTGGCGGGGGGCGGGTGCTGCAACTGCCGCCGATTGCACCACCAGCTGCGTCAGCCGGAGAGCTGCCGTCGAGGGCTGCCAGTCTGGACGCGCACCTTCGAGCCAAGGCGGGCCGCCGGGGCGTCGTTTACGACGTCTCGCGAGGGGCTCGACGGCGCCAGCATCTGTCCCTGAGCGTACCAGAGAGTCACTGAAGGCAAACGGTGAAAAGCCCCGGCTTGTCCGAGTTCGCTCCGTTGTCTGTGACGACCAGTAGGTTGCCGTTGACCATGTCAATCACTACCGACGGAGCCAAGCCGCTATTTGCGCCCTGGCCGACCGAAATGTCGGTGTACGTACACCCGGTTCCGTCCAGGTGGCACCGAAACAGCGCCGGCTTGTTCGCGTTCGCACCGTTCTCTGTGACGACCAGCAGCTTGCCGTTGGTCGCGTCGATCGCCGCCGAGGGAGACCAACCGCTGTCTACGCCCCGGCCGGCGGAGATATCCGTATACGTGCACCCGCTTCCGTCAAGATTACACCGGAACAGCGCCGGCTTTCCCGAGTTCGAAGCGTTGCGTGTGGCGACCAGTAACTTGCGGTTAGTGCTATCGATCACCGCCGACGCAGTATAGCCGCTGCCGGGCCCCTGACCAGCCGATATGTCCGTGTAACTGCACCCGCTTCCGTCCAGATTGCACCGAAATAGCGAAGGCCTGTGATATAAATTGTCAGTGACGACCAGCAGCTTAGCGCTGGTCATGTCGATCACCGCAGAGGGAGTCCAACCCCTGTCTATGCCCTGGCCGGCGGAGATGTCCGTATACGTGCAGCCGCTCCCGTCCAGATCGCACCGGAACAGCGCCGGTTTGGCCGAGTTCGCGCCGTTGCTGGTGGCGACCAGAAGCTTGCTGTTTGTCGCGTCAACCACTAGAGAGGGCACAAAGCCACTGCGTCCGTCCTGCCCAGCTGAGATGTCGGTGTACGTGGCGACGGTT
>DASXTY010000568.1:0-7997 GCA_036505155.1 Polyangiaceae bacterium
ATGCTGCGGCGTCGAACTCCAGCTGATCGATGAGGGAGCTGCCAGGGCCGTAGGTGTGGCTGGGTCGGAAAATGGTAAGCTGGAACTTACCGTCTTCATGCGCGCGCATGAAGAGCTGTTCGCAAAGCACCTTGTTGCGACCGTAGCTACTCACCGGATCCTGGGGAAATGATTCGTCTATCAAGACGTGGCTCGGAATTTTTGCCCCGTAGGTGCAAACGGTGGAGCAAAACTGAAAATGCTCGCAGCGACCGCCAAAGGCGCGCACATCGCTCTCCGCTTGTTCTGGCTTGAAGCAAATCATGTCGATGACCACGTCATATCGGGATTTTGCAAAGGTCTGCTCGAAGGCGGCGAAGTCATTTCGATCACCGGTGATTTGCTCGACCGCTTGCGGCAGTCGATTCTCCCGACGGGAGCGGTTGAACATGGTCACCTCGGCTCCGCGGGCCAATAGGTGTTTGACGATGCCGGCGCTGATGAGCCCCGTGCCTCCGATGATCAGTGCTTTCACGCGGTTCTCCTTTCCGGATGGGGGATAATAGCCAAGGGCAAAAAAAAAGGCACTCGTGGAGGCGGAGGGGCGCCGTCTGGTAACCGGCGTCCTCCTGGTGGTAGCCTGGCGCGATGCGGAATAACAGAATCGGGTGCGCAAGCCTCGAAAGGTCGAAAAATTGGAGCGTGCTATTTTCTTTGAGCGGCGCGTTCCTCGGTGCCATCGCGTTCGGCTGTTCGAGCGGAGGCTCGAGCGGCTCCAGCAGCACCGGGGGCGCCGGGAATGCTGGAGTAGGCGGCGCATCCGGAGGCAATGCGGGCGGCAGCGGCGGCAATCCGACTGGCATCGGGGGCGGCCTCGCGACGGGTGGAAACGGGGGCGTCGCTTCAGGGGGTGGAAGCGGAACCGCTGGCAGCGGGGGAGCGAACGCCGGCAAGCTCCCCACCATCGGCGGCTGTGCGATGTTCACCACCGATGATGCGTGGAATCGAGATATCTACGACTCGGGCCCCGATGCGGGGTGGACTCAGCGCCTGCAGAACCTGGTCGGCGCCATCAAGATCCATCCGGACTTCGGCGGACAAGGAGCGTACGGAATTCCAATCAACGTGGTTCCCCAGAGCCAGCAGATGGCGCCGATCACGTTCGATTCCTGGCCGGACGAAAGCGATCCGGGGCCGTATCCATTCCCCGGCCCGACGGTGGTCAGCATAGAAGGCAATAGTCCCACCGCGTGCAGCGGTGATTGCCACTTGCTCGTGGTCCAGCAGGGTACCTGCATGCTGTACGAAGGATACGCGTGTGAATCCCGGTCGGACGGGTGGCATTGCGCGAATGGGGCAAAGTGGGATCTCACGCAAAACAGCTACGGGCAGCGCCCGATGGGATGGACCTCGGCCGATGCGGCCGGGCTACCGATTGCGGCGGGTATCCTGCGCTACGACGAAGTCGTAGCGGGTGCGGTGACCCATGCCATTCGGTTCACTGTGCACTGCACCATACCCCAATATGTGGCGCCCGCGACGCACGAGGCCGTTCCCCCTTCGTGCGACCCGGCCAATCCGGATGCTCCGCCCATGGGGCTCCGCGTACGGTTAAAGAAGACCTTTGCCACTCTGGGCCTACGCCCCAACGTGCAGGTGATTCTCACCGCCATGCAGCACTACGGAATGATTCTGGCCGACAACGGCAGCGATTTCTACTTCCAGGGCGATGCGGATCCGCGCTGGGACGATCTCGATCTGACCCAGCTCAAGGCGGTTCCAGCGAGCGAGTTCGAAGTGGTCGCGCCGGTGCCGCCGCTGATGCCGTGAGAGTCGACAGACTAGATGAAATCGAAGCCGACGCGACCGGTCAGCGTGGGGACAGTTCCGTAACGCTCCACCAGACCGTCGACCTCTTGCACTGCCTGTGAAACGGCAGCCGAGTCCAATCCAGGGCCCGCAAGCGCGGTCTGAGCGTCCGAAGTGCGCATCACTCCCAACCCGACGCCGACCACGACGTGGCGGGCAATCCACGCCACGTAGCCGAGTTCGGCCAGCCACATCCGCACCGTGAGACTCCCGGAGTATGGACCCAGCCCGCTCACGCCGGTGAGAGAGGCGGCATCCAGCGATCCATCGAAGCGAATCTCGGTGTATCCGCCGTCCAGGTAAAATCCGAGCGAGCGAAACGGACGAATCCCAGCTTGCACGCGCCACGTCTGCCCGCGCTTGACCACGCTGCTCAGTAACTTTCCAGCCAGTGAGTCGCCGGTAGCGGCGCCTGCAACGCCGGACATCAATCCGCGGTAGGCGCCCGGCACCCAGCCGTATCCGCCCAGTACATGGAGACCGATCGGAAGCTCGACTCCGACCTGAAGCCCTATGTCGATCGGCGCATGGGTCACGCCCTCGAGCGACAGCATCCACGCCTCCGACATTTCGCGCGCTTTCTTGTTCCTGTCGACCTCATCGAGGTTGCTGGTTCCCCTATCCCGTCGGGGCGTTGTGACTGCGCTGGCTGAGGGCGGGGCATTCTGCCACGCGGTGGCGCCGGCGGATGACGGCGGGACAAGAGCTGGCGGCGGTGGCGCTATCGACGAGGGCGTCGGTGTAGTTACGGGTGGGAGCGCGACAGTTGCTGTGGGCATCGCCGAATCCGGGATTGGACGAGGCGGCTCAACTTTCGCGGAATCAGTGGCCTGCGACGACGCTGGCTCCGAGCCATTTTCCGGCAGAGTTGGAAAGCTCGCGCGAGCGCTGGGAGCTGGCTCGTCGGCTTTCGCGGCTCCGACGCACGCGAGAGCGGAAACCAGCGCGGCACTGAATAGGAACGTGGCGAATGTCGAACCTGAACGCATGGACAAATTCTGAAAACGGCCGCCCCGCAGTTTTCTTAAGTGCCAAGTTGGGCTCCAGGCAGCCGCGCGAGGACTTGCCGACGGCGAGGGACGATACCGCCGACTTTGTTTTGTTGGTTGCCGGTGCAGGCGAGACTATTCAGCAAAAAATCCGCAAATGTCGTCGCGTCGCGCGTGAGCGTCTTGCCGGCCGAGCTCGATGAGCTCGGACGCAAAACCCCCGTCGAATAGAAGATACGACGCCCAGTCGGATTCTTCGTGAGGATCACGCCGCGCTGCGCGCTCCAGTAAGTAGCGGGTGATGGGCTTGAGCCCCGTCATGTCCAGGTCGTGCCGCACGTAATGCCCTGCCAATTTTCCCAGGTCCTCGGAGGGGAAAAACGTCAAGGTTCGCACGCGGCGGTAGCCGACACCGCGATTGCCGGCCAAGACCTTCTGAATCTGTTCCACGCTGGGGGCTGGCATGGTTTGTTCGAGCGTTTCGACCACTTTGTTAAAGCGCTCCAGGACTTGGAGGTCGTACATCACCGGATCGAGCAGGAGCGCGTTCAACAACTTGCCGAGCAAGAACAGGGGACCGAGGTCTCGGCCCTCGCCGAGCTCGGCTTGTAGCTCGACGGCATCGGTTTCGCCTCGTGTCCGCTCCCGACGCACGCAGATTACGACCAAGCGGTCTGCGCCGGCGCGGATTGCGGGAGCCACGGGTGTATTGAAGCGGAGGCCACCGTCGCAATAATAGTGAGCTCCAACGCGCCAGGTGGGAAAAAGCAGGGGCAGCGCCGCCGACGCCAGCACGTGATCGAGCTCGATGGGCTCGAAGCGCGTGGAACGCCGCGCGTCACGCGACGGAATGTATTGCCGGCCCGGAGCCACTTCGGCAAACACCGTGGTGCGCCCGGACACCACGTGCAGAGCTGCGACCAGCAAGGCGTTTACGATTCCTTCGCTCACGTTTCGGTGCAGCCTTTGCCAGTCGATGCTCCGCTGCACCAGCCCTACCAGCGGGGCGGTGTCGAGCAACGAAGTGCCGGCGCTCCCGCTCAGCAGCCACCCGCGCAATTTCGAAGGCCACCGGATCAAACCCAGCGGGCGGACGTGCGCGTGCTCGTCCAAGCGCAAGCCCTTCCATACCTCACATAGCTCGCCGATTCCATGGTCGCCCCGGTGGGCGTTTGCCGCTAGATACGCCGCATTGATGGCGCCCACGGAGGTCCCCGAGAGCACTCGAAAAAGCGGAGCGCTGTCGGCAGTGGCCCCGAGCACTTCCACAATTCCCCTCACCACGCCGACTTCGTACGCGCCGCGCGTTCCGCCACCGGACAAGACGATGCCGCAGTTGGAATTCATGCTGGCCACAGTCTATTCATATCGCCAGCGGATTCTCCCAGCCAACTCTTTGCTTAAAGTCTATCGCAGTATGGCGTCATGTTGGGGGCGGACCGCCGAATATGATGGGGTTGTGCCCCGGACCCATGCCGGGTCTGACCATTACGGTGCCAGCCGGCCACGTATGTCCCCTCGGGGGAGAAGTTGTATGGTACTCCTTTCAGTGCTTGCAAAGATGCAAGAAGATACCTCAAGGGCCGGACCGGACAAATTGTATTAAGAGTTGCAAGATACCCTGTCCATAGTAGGTCACGGTAGTTGTCGCGGCGACGCATGGTCACCCCGATGGCAGACGAATCGAGAAGAAAACACGCACTGGCTCCGAGTGTCTTTCAGCCAATCGATCTAACGGCAGCTCGCGAACTCGCTCAGTCAAGAGCGAAGCTTTTGTTGGTAGACGTGACGGCCAGCTGGTGTGCTCCTTGCCGACTGATGGACGCGACAACCTGGCGCGATGGTGCGGTGGCACAATGGATTCGGAAATATGCTATCGCAATCCAAGTCGACTCCGATCTTGACCCGAGCGCAAGCGGGCTGAACGTCAAGGCGCTACCATGCCTCATCGTGTTTCGCGACGGGCAGGAGCTCGACCGCGTTGTGGGTGCGCGATCAGCCCAGGAGCTACTCTGCTGCCTAAATGGTCTGCTCGAAAGAAGGCCGGAAATCGGAACACTGCTCGAAGACAACGACAGCAATGTCAGTGTGCGTCAGAAGCTCGCATGGAGGCTGCTCCATGAGGGTCGCCACGAGGAGGCGCTAAGGGAATGGCTGCACCTTTGGCGCGATGAGAAGGGACAGGAGTCCCTGTACCCAGGCTTGGTCCGCCTCCTTACGGAGGAATACCCCGCGGCGCAGGTGGCAATCGAAATAGAACGTGAGCTTTTAGCCGACATGCGACACGACTTCAAGGCACTTCGAAAATGGCTGTGCCTGACCCACGGCTTAGGAAAGACTGAAGAGATTCTCGAGTGGTTCGACAACGCCGACAACTCCGACTTTGATAGACGACTCAGTGACCTGTCGTTAAGAGACGCGCGCACCGCGCGATCCATCGAACACGTGCTTCAGAGCACGCTCACCGAACACAATCGATGGGAGCAACTCGGTCGCATACTGATCTCAGCGCAGTTGCAGATTGAGGAGGCGTGGCAGCACTGCCTGTTCCAGCAGGTGCTTCGGAGCGCGGAAGAAAACAATCGATGGGAGGACGTTGATCGCCTATTCATGGAATCGCAGATTGAGGAGGGCCGCCTGGGGGTTCGTGTCGACCCTTCCGACCCAATCTATCCTTCAGTGCTGCAGAGTGAGCTTCTGGGGGAGTTTCGACACAATGTTGCAGTTTTGGTGCGGGCTCTTCGCGCTGCGGGTCGCCATGCGGAGGAGCAGCGAGTAGTAGCGCGTGCGCTCGAGCTCGACAGGAGCCCCGAAATGAAGGCGGCGCTCGACGAAGTAGGCGTCTTCACAGCCGCCAGCACGAGTTCCCAGGGACAAGAGCCCCCTCCATGAAGGCCAATCGGGGCGGGCAAGCCAGTTCTTCAACTCGGTCCAAAGGTCGGATCTGCCTCGACATGATGGTGAAAAACGAGGCACACGTGATTCGCCGGTGCCTCGACTCGGTGCTGCCATTCATCGGCTGTATACGAGTGGCGTGCTCTCGACGAGTGGGCACTGGCAGCGCACTTGACCGGCCGGCTCGAAGAAGCTCTGGATCTGTATGGGCAAGTGCTCACCAAGCCGAATGTGCTGGCAGAGGACCGTGACCGCATCACAAAGAACCGTGCACTGTGCGCCAGCTTCCTCGGCTCGCGCGTAAGGCAGCGCCACGGCGACGGGGTAGGCTCTTGTAAGCCGTGGGACAAGCAATCTTCGATCCGGGGGCCCACGAATTTACCGACTGCAAAGAAACCGGTTGCACAAGTTGCTTGTCCGCCGCAATCATCCCGCGCGTGTTTGCTTTGGTGCTGGCGGCCGCGCTTTCCGGTCCCCCGTTGTTTGGTGCCCCGGCCGCTGCGGGCGATACGCTCGCGAACCTCCGTGCGCGCGGCGAGCTATCTTGGGGTGGAGACATCCAGGGCGGCGAACCCTATGTTTTCGAGGACCCAAAAGACCCAAAAAGGCTGATCGGTTTCGAGGTGGAGATCGCGGATGCGCTGGCAGGCCGGCTCGGAGTGCGAGCGCGCTTTTCGCAGGCGGATTGGTCAAACTTGGTTCCGGCGCTCGAACGGGGCGACTTCGATATCGCCATGAACGGGATCGAAGACACGCCGGCGCGGCGAGCGCGCATCTTGACCTCGGTTCCCTATTTCGTGTTTGGCGAGACGCTGGCGGTGCAGAAAGGGGCGTCGGCGCGCACCCTCGGGGCACTGCGGGGCCAGCGGGTTGCGACACTGAATCAGTCCTACGCGCTGGACCTGCTGAAGCAAAGCGGGGTCGAAGTGGTGCTCTACGAAGGGGTTTCCGAGCCGTACACGGACCTCGAGCTCGGGCGCGTGACCGGCGTTTTGCTCGATCACATCATCGCCGACCGATACGGCTGTTCGCGGCCCCGGGTGGAGTGCCTGTCCGCCGATATCGCGCGGGGCACCTACATCATCGCGATGCGTCGCCCGGATGTGCAACTGAAGGCGGCGATCGACGCGGCTCTCTTAGGGATGATTCGAGACGGCGAGCTCCGCCGAATCCTGGAACGTTGGAAGCTCTGGGATCGGCGACAAGAGGAGTTGGAAAGCCTTCAACGGGAGCACGAAAAACCCAAGACGGACGGCGGTCGCGAGGTCGAGCCTCGCGCGAGCGCAAGCGGTCCCGGTGCCTCGGCTGCAAGCCAACCGCGCGGCTGGACATTTTCGCAAGTATTGCTGTTCCTCGACGGCGCAGCGGTTACCCTGGGATTATCGGTTGCCTCGTTTGCTCTGGCACTTCCGCTGGGCTTGGCCCTGGCTCTGGCGCGGCTCGAGCGCCGAACGCTGCTGCGGTGGATCGCAACCGTGTACATCGAAGTGTTGCGCGGGACGCCGCTGTTGCTGCAGCTCTACGTCCTCTATTTCGCGCTCGCGCCCGTGGTCCGGCTCGGACCCATAACCGCGGCGATCTTGGGGCTGGGCCTGAACTACGCCGCTTACGAGGCCGAAATTCAACGCGGCGCCCTTTTGGCGTTGCCACCGGGGCAGGCAGAGGCTGCGCGCGCGTTGGGCCTCACTCGCTGGCAAGCGCTCCGCTACGTGCTTTTGCCGCAGTCGTTTCGGGTGGCGCTTCCGTCGATGACCAACGACTTCGTGGCGCTGCTCAAAGATTCCTCTTTGGTGAGCGTCATCACGGTGGTCGAGCTCACCAAGCGCATGACAATTGCAGCAGTGGACCTCCGCGGCTGGCTCGTGCCGGGCCTGGCTTGCGCAGCCCTGTATTTCGCCATGAGCTATCCTCTGGCTCGGTTGGCCCAACGCCTGGAGCGGACATTAGGTCGTGATCAGCATCCGCAACCTACGTAAGCGCAAAGGCCATCGAACCGTGCTCGACGGCATCAATCTGGAGGTGCCGGATGCGCAGGCAGTCGCGGTGGTCGGCCCCTCCGGGGGCGGCAAGACGACGCTGCTCCGTTGTCTGAATGCGCTCGAGGCATTCGACCAGGGATCCATCCACGTGGCCGGATTCGACCTGTTACCCGATCAAATCACGGGGCGCCGGCTGGTCGAGCTCCGGACCGCGGTCGGCATGGTGTTCCAAGAACTGAACCTCTTTTCGCATCTCACGGTGCTGGACAACATTACGCTGGCGCCT
>DASXTY010000569.1:0-14713 GCA_036505155.1 Polyangiaceae bacterium
CCGGTCCAGAAAAGCGAGCCGGATCGCGTTGCCAACGTCTCGATAGGCGACCATGGTCCAGCGGGTCACCGGATGCATCTTGACGGTGGGATGCGCAGCGACCGCGAAGTTCCGCAGGCCTCGCGAGACGGTCTGCGGACAGCTGCCGCCTCCAGGCTGGTCCTTTCCACAGTTCGTGAAACCATAAACCCTGATACACCTAAGACTAAAAAAGCCGTCGCTGCAAAAGCCTCGCGGGCTATAATCGGCAGCAGCGATCCACAGGTCGTGATCCACATCATTATAGAAAATCGAGGGGCCATCGTCAATTTGGCCCGTCGTGGCATCGCCGTGCGGCGTGTTCGCGCACTTGAGCGAGCACGCCTTTTGTGGAATGCCGCATTTCCAAGCTCCGGTTTGGAGGTTCGCCGGCGTAGTGGCGGCAATGCCAACGCAGCTCTGGTTATTCTTGGAAGCAGTGTTCGAGACGTACAGTTGTCCGGTAAATCCGGACCAGGTGGACCACGAGTCGCCTGCGGAAGCGTAGCCGCCTGCAACGGGAAGGCCCGCGATGTTGCTCGGTGTGGGCCAAGTGTCCAAGGACGTGTATTGGGGCGCATTGGGAATGGTTCTTTGGAAGGGGATGACCCAGGTTGACCCGTCCTGCGGCGCCGTCGGATATCCCTCGGTGTAGTACCCGCAGTTATTTGCGACATCGGCGCCATCCATCTCATAGTAACCCATCCAACAGGGGCGTCTTGAAAAGGGGCGGCGCGGGTGCTCAGGCGGGGGCGGGCAAAATCTGGGATTCGGGAGTGTGCAGGCTGATTTGAAGCTGGGGATGGCTTGCTAGGACTCGATCAGGGAGCAGGTCGCGGATTTTGGACTGGGGCCAGCCCTGAACAATGAGGTTGGTGATGAGATGGAGGAAGGCGCGCGGATTAACGTCGTGGGCAATACAGGTGGCGACGATGGTGAGGATGTTGGCGGTTCGCTCGCCGCCGACATCGAGCCAGGTAAAAAGCCAGTTTTTCCTTCCGAGGACCAAGCGCCTAATTTCACGCTCGCGGCGGTTGTTGGTGAGTTCGATGTTTCCGTCATCGAGGAAAAGGATGAGGCGATGCCATTGACGGTGAAGGTAACCAAGCGCACGACCGAGCGGTGTCTTTGGCGGAACGAGGGCGCGTTGCTGGTCGACGAAGGCGCGAATCTCATCCAGCACAGGTCGGCTCTGCAGGAAACGACGGACGCGTCGTTGCTCGGCGTTGTCGCCGGCAAGTTTAGAGGCATCCTCGATTGCGAAAAGCGGAGCAATTTTGTGCAAGGCCTCGAGCGCGACTCTGTCGCCGCTTCGCGCTGCATCAACAAAGCGTCTTCGGCCGTGACTCCAACATCCTGGCCGCTTACCGCCAGCGCGTTCAAGAAAGCTGGTTACCGCAGTGCCATCACACTGAACGGTGCGCACCAGATCGTCTCCCAAGAATCGTCGCACACTTTGGGAGTCGCCATTGGGAGAATAAAAGAAGGTAACCCAGCGTGCGTTGGTCCAACACCACATGACGCCGCTGCGGATGCCTTCGGTCGCGTCTGGGTCGAGAATCGGAATCGAGCTCGCGTCGGTACCGAGCAGACCAGGGGCGCGAGTCTGCTCGGCGATCAGCCGCGCCACGGGAGCTAGCAAGTCCAGGTGCGCGGACACGCTGCGACCGAGAGTTTGCGGCGCAATGTCCACTCCGGAGCGCGAGAACTGCACACATTGACGCTCGATCGGTTGGTGCTCGAGGTACTTGTCGCAGGTAGCCTCAACGATCAGCGCATCGGTCAACTTGCCTCGCTCCACGATTGCCGGCGGTGGTGATGCCGAGACGATGGTGTCGTCGTTGGGACAGGCGACCGTTTCGTCCAAGCGTTGTTCGATGACCACCTTTGCCGGGATGACGGTAAACCGCTCGCAGACGGAGTGGCTGACGGTCCGCATCTCGGTGCCGCAAATCGGACAGATGCGCTGATCGAGCGGGACGGGGTTGACCACTTGCACTCGCTCCATACGGGCGGGAAAGCTACCGCGGCCACCGGCGCGCGAGCTGCGCTTTCGAGCGAGCTTGTCAGAATCTGCGGACTTATCGGGACGAGCGGAGCCGCCAGCCACCAGACTCATCAGCGGAAGGGTCAGTTGCCTTTCGAGGCGCTCGAGACTTTCCGAGCGCGGACGCCTGCGAGTGAGGTGGGCCAGCCGCTTGGTGAGCTCCAGATTGATCTCCCGCATCCGCCCGATGAGGCTGATGACCGCAACGACCAGATCCACGAACTTCATCGCAGTCAGCATTCTCTCGAGCCAAGTGCGTAGCTCGGCTAGGTCTGGCGCGTACGGCGATGTCGGCGTCTGCCTCATTACGACGCGTTAGACGCATCGCGTTTTCGAAAAATCATCGCGAATGGAAAAAACTCGTGGCACATCGTCGCGAGCAACAGCACGGCGCGGCTCCCACCGCGGACGGCGACGCGCGCCGGCAAGATCGATTCCCTCGATGATGAGTCCTAGCTCCGCCGCTTCCATTACGGTCACCGTCAGCGTACCGTCTTGCGACAACTTCGGACGAAACCGCCCTCTTTCTAATCGCTTCGTCCACATTGCAAAACCGTTGCGATCCCAGTAAACGATGCGCACCCGGTCGCACCGCTTCGTGAAGAAAACAAATAGATGCCCGCTCAACGGATCATGCCGGAGCACATCGCGCACCAGAACCATCAGGCTGTCGGCACCCTTGCGGCCGTCCACCGGCTGCGTAGCGACCAGCAACCGCACACTAGGCGGCAGGCTCAGCAATCCGCGTCTCGCTCGAGAACTTCCAAAACTCGGCGCAGCGACGCGGTCTCGCATGACTCGCCAATGAAAAGCACGTGGCCCGTCGGCAGTACCAGCTGGATTCGGCCTCGGCGCCCTGCCGCAACGGGTCGCAACTCGACAAACTTCGGCACCCCTCCCGACCGCTTTGCGGTCCTCAACTTACGGGCCCAACGAGACACACGCTCGGGCTTGAACCCCTCCCGGGCCGCA
The DNA here is from genome assembly GCA_036505155.1 of Polyangiaceae bacterium. Classification (GTDB taxonomy): domain Bacteria; phylum Myxococcota_A; class Polyangia; order Polyangiales; family Polyangiaceae; genus DASXTY01. Next base: position 3,038 of record DASXTY010000569.1, read on the forward strand.
AATTCGTCCACCGAAAGCCCCGATCCCTCCAACGCCGAAACGACCGCGCGTGCTTCCACCTGCGTCCAGCGACGTCGCGACGGATCGGGAAACTCTGGGTTTGCATCGGGTCCTGACTTGGCCATGGCGGTCCTCCTGCCAATGGACTGCCATGCCTGCCCCACTCTCCTCTACACGCCGCTCGTGGAGGGCTTACATCTCATACGGCCCATCGATCGCAGCCACGAGAGGACCTGCCTGGAGCTCAGCCTGGCTCGTTGGGCTCGGTAACCTGTCGATGGGAAAACCACCATCAGTGGCGGTACCCTCCGTGGCCACCGTGAGCGCTTGCTCGGCCGTTCCCGCCTTCTCGAGCGGGTCCCAGCCCTCCTGGGAACCGCACCCGGCGACCGTAAGGGCCAGCGCGCACCAAAAGGAGAAGAAGCTTACGCGCGCGCTTGCGTGCTGCGCGCAGTGCGCGTTAATCTGCTCTGCTCTGCTCTGCTCTGCTCTGCTCTGCTCTGCTCTGCTCTGCTCTGCTCTGCTCTGCTCTGCTCTGCTCTGCTCTGCTCTGCTCTCGCATCGGTCCCGGCCCTTTCCCTGTTCGATTCGTAGGAGAATAAGGCTGGACCATGAAACGCGAGCAGCCGGGCAAGGTCAAGAATTATATTTCCAGATCCCCAAAGTTGGTCCTATGGGGGCTGCGCACCTACACGCCAGCACCGGTCCCGCGGACCACGGCGCAAGCAAGATCAGTGCCCACGAGTTGGTCGTTTTTGACAAGGTGGCACGTTCCCTCGCTATGAACTGGTTATTTCCCTCGTTTCGCTGTTCACGAGGTCGTCATTTTCGGACCAAACGCCGCAAAACATTCATAGCTGTGGGCGGCAAAAGTGCAGAAAGTAGCGGGTACGTCTCAAATCGGGACGGATTGGTGTGCCAAAACTCAGGTGCGCCAGCGTTGACGCATCCGAGCGGGAGATTTGCAGGCAGACTGTTCAGGCGAGCAGGCGTCCCCGCGGCAAAGATGGCGAAGGCTATCCGGCGACGCGCTTCCGCGAGTTGTGCGACTGCTGCGTCGTCAGCAACCCGCCCCGTCGGCGCTCGCCGCGGTCTTTGCTGAATTGGCGAGCGACTCAGGAAAATTCTCGTTGCGCCCATATTGAATGCATCGTATACATGGAAAACAGAGCATGATTGAGCATGTCCTTTCCGTGCGGGTCGACCAGGAGATGCTGGTCCGCCTGAACCGCATTGCCGAGGCAATGTCGAAGCGGGCCGCTGGCGTCGAGGTGAAGCGGGCAACAGTGACACGCGCCTCGCTTGACCGTGGTGTCGCCGTACTGGAAGCCGAGCTCGGTCTCGCGAAGAAAACCAAACCCAAACGGTAGTGGGGCCGGCGCTGCTTGAACAGCCCGACCCCAGGAACACAGGAGTATGATTCCCATGTCCAATTCAAAACCTACCCCAAACCGGCCAGGTGCCCAATGAGCATCGAAATGCTCGCCATCGAAGCCGGCACCTTGAGAGCCCGTGTCCGCCACACAATCGAAGACATCGCCGGCCAGGCCGAGAGCATGCGCTTGATGGCCAGTAACCTCGAAGAAGTAGCGGGCGAGCTGGTGGTCGACGCACAAGCCGAGGAGCTCCGGCAAGTGGCCGGACATGTGCGCGCAATCGCCTTGACACTGTTAATGCACTCGGCGGCCGTGGTGACTCGAGTAGGTGCGCTGGAAGCGTTCAGCGACGTGCAGGGAATGGCCGGCAGCCCCACCGAGGAGGCTGAGTAATGCGACCGTTCGACCCAAACAAACCGGACCTCTGCTGCGAGATTGCAGTCCCGCGCATAGTCGAGCCGCCGCCATCGGAGCGGTGCTCCCAAGAAAGGCATGACATCGTCGAGGCGCAAACTGCGGACTACGACACTGGCGCGCCCGAGTAGCTGAGCGTGAGACCCCGCCGAGCCTCGCCGCCGAAAGGCCGCGGGGCTTTTCGGGTAGGACCATGACGACAACGAAGCTCGAGAAGATTTCCGAGGGGCACCGCGTGCGGCTCCGCTACGGCAAGAGCCAGCGCGGCCGGTTCATAATCCGAATTCACGATGAGCAGACGGCCACCGCGCGCGCCGTTGCGATGCAGGACATGGCGAATATGCTCACCCGTGCTGGGCACTCCGAGCACGCGCCGATCATGCTGGCCAAAGCTGGCGAAGCCGATGAGTCGAAGTTCCGCGAGATTCAACGGCTCGCGCAGGGCATGTGCGCCGGTAAATACAAACCGGAGAAGAAGCTGCCGAGCAGCAAGACGTTTCGGCAGCTGGCGGAGGACTGGACTAGCGGTGAGCTGCATCAGACTTACCCGGACCACGTCCGCGATATCAGCCATGACTCAAATGGGATTCTGCTGGAGAAATACGCATTCCCAACGCTCGGAGATTTGCCTTTGGTTAGCATTGGTCGCACTCAATGCGATGAGGTAATGCGCAGCCTACCGAGACACCTTTCGAAGAATTCACGCCGCCATGTGGCAAAGGTCATCAATCGCGTTCTGAATCTTGGTGAATTCGTTGGGTTGCTCCAGCGTAATCCGCTGCCTCGCAGCTGGGTCCCTTCGCCTGCCGCGAAGAAAGACACGCCGGTGCTCTACCCAAGCGAGGATGTGCAGCTGCTCGCGTGTCGCGAGATTCCCCTAGCCTATCGCATGTTCTATGGGTTCCTGCACCGCGAGGGAGGCCGACGCACGGAGACCGCCTCTCTTTACTGGCGCGAGTTTGACCTTGAGCATGGGGTGGTCCAGCTAGATGAAAACAAGACGCAGCACGCACGCTGGTGGAAGCTGTCCGATGGCGTCGCGTCGGCAATGGCAGTTTGGTATGAGCTCCGCGGTGAGCCCAATCGGGACGAACTCGTGTTCGTTGATGAAAACGGAAGTGCCCTGAACGTCGACCACATGTCGACCAAGGTACGGACGCACCTCAGGCGGGCGGGCGTAGCGCGCGAGCGTCTGTTCACGAAGGGAACCAACACGCTCCGCTTCGGCACTCACGGATTCCGGCACAGCTTCACAACGCGCAGTCTGGCCAACGGCAAGACCGACGATTGGGTGCGCCAGAGAACAGGTCACACCACCGATCAATTGCTGACCTATCGCGAGCCTTCAAAGTCGCTGACCGAGCTGAATCTGGGCGAGGTACAGCCGCTCATCAACGCGATTCCGGAGCTCGCAGAGATTGCGGTCGACCGGCTCGTCGAATGTCTGCGTCGACTGTCGGGGCCGGCTCAGGGTGGGCCACAAGGTGGGCCAGAGTTACAAGAGGCGGAACTGCTGCGATCGTGAAACCAGCATGTTTTCCGCAGTCGGGGCGGCCAGATTCGAACTGGCGACCCCTTGACCCCCAGTCAAGTGCGCTAACCAGACTGCGCTACGCCCCGAGGCGTGCCGTCGCGAAAAACGCGACCGCTCGGTGACGGTAATCGCCTGTGAGGGAAATGCAAGGGAAGCGCAAAAAGGCGCCCAAATCCTTAGCTTCGCTGCCGGAGCTCTGCCTTGAGCTCCCGCACGCGTGCGGCGAGTCGGTCTGCCCGTTCCTGCGGCGTCGGGAGCGGTTGCCAGTTGTGAAACACCGTCTCCGGTAAGGCGGTCTAAACCCGCGCTGAGAAGTGCTCACTCCTCGTCCGGCTTGCCCAAAAGCTCCGGCAGGGCCCCGAACGCTCCCATGTTTGGGCCCAGGCGAGCGACACTTTCCAGGTGGTGGGCGAGCAGGGCCCGCGTATCGGTAACGTTGAGGGTTTGCATCTCTAGGGCACCCACGCGATCAGCCGGCGAAAACGCCGTGTCCTCCACTTTTTCCATGCTGAGCTTGTGGGGAGCGTAGGACATGTACTCGGCTTGTGTATCGGCGATGGTGTAGTCGTCGCCGCGGCGGAGCTCGAGCGTGACTTCGCCGCTGACACTTGGAGCAAGCCAGCGGCTGAGCGCATCCTTGATGAGCATGGCTTCGACGTCGAACCATCTGCCTTCGTACAGCAATCGGCCAAGACGCCGGCCGAGCGTGAAGTATAAGTCGAGCGTGCTCTCACCGTGCAGCGAGGTGAGCAAACGCTCGTAGCCAATGTGCAAAAGAGCCATCCCCGGAGCTTCGTACACACCGCGGCTCTTGGCTTCGATCACCCTATTTTCGATTTGGTCACTCATCCCCAGACCGTGACGACCGCCAATTCGGTTGGCCTCGAGAATCACATCGATGAGCTTTTCGAACCGAGCACTGTTGATGGCGGTGGGTCGGCCGCGCGAAAATTCGACGCTCACCGTTTCTGGATCAACGGCTACGTTGTGGCGCCAGTGAGCCACTCCCATGATGGGCTCCACGATGTGCATGCTGCGGTCGAGATGCTCGAGCTGTTTGGCTTCGTGCGTGGCCCCGAGCGCGTTTGCATCGGTGCTGTAGGCCTTGTCCTCGGCCATTGAATACGGAAGGCCCAGCGCTTCGAGGTATTGGCTCATTTCCTTTCTTCCCCCGAACGCATCCACGAATGCCTGGTCGAGCCAGGGCTTGTAAATTTTGAGATCCGGATTGGTCAGGATGCCGTAGCGATAGAAGCGCTGGATGTCGTTGCCCTTGAAGGTGCTCCCGTCGCTGAACACGTCGATGCCGTCGTGGCGCATGGCGCGAATGATGCCGGTAGTCGTAACCGCGCGGCCCAGGGGCGTGGTGTTGAAGTATTTCTTGCCTCCGGTGGCGATGTGGAATGCGCCGCATTGAATGGCCACCAAACCTTCGCGCGCTAGAGCTTCTCGGCAGTCCACCAAGCGCGCGTTGATTGCGCCGTGGGCGCGCGCAATGGGAGGTATTGCGGCAGGGTCCGATTCATCGGGCTGCGCCAAGTCGGCGGTGTAGGCATGCACTTCGAGGCCGTTGCGACTGAGCCACGCCACCGCGCAGCGCGTATCCAATCCGCCGGAAAAGGCGATACCGATCCGCGTGCCTTTGGGGGGTAGCTTTTGATAGATGCGGCTCATGCTGGCACTCTGGCAGGGCGCTCATTAGCACATTTCGAGCTCAGCCCTTTTCGCCGCTGGGTTCTTCGCTCGCCGGCTCGGGTTCCGTAACCTGCACCGGTGCCGGAGGAGGACCGGAAATCCGCCATCGGCGCTGGTTGGCGGCGTAAAGCCTTGCCAGATGGGTCGCGGCGCGGCGGTAGAGCTCCACGGCTAGGCGTGAGTCGCGGCACACCTCCTGGAAATCATCGGCTCGGATTCGCAATAGGCGTGCGGCCTGTTCGACCACCGGTGGCTCCCCTTCCGCCCACACCCCCACCAAGGATTCTGGGAACAACAGCGCCCCCGTAGAAACCCGCCGCTCTCCGTCGCACACCACCACGCCATCCAGCACGATATAGGAGACCAGATCTCCAGTCCATAAGCGGGGCACCGCCTGACCGGCTTCGAGCTCCAACTCCACGCTGGCTGCCAACGCGCCGAGCACTTGGGCCGGGGGAAGGTCGAGAAACAAAGGACTCTGGCGCGCCTGCTCCAGATTTGCGGCGGCGATGCCGCGATCCGCGTCGCCGTGCCGCACGAAGCGGTCGCCGATCTCGATGACGATGGCGGTAGCGTTGTCCATGCCGCGTTCGCTTGCGCGCCGCACCAGCGTCTGCGCGGCTTGCTCGGCACCGCCTTCGCGCAGAAGCTCGGCGAGCTCGCCCTCGGTTCCCACCTGGCCATGCACACCGTCGGTGCACAGGAGCAAGCGATCCCGTTTTGCAAGATCGACGAACAGGGTGTCGACGGTGATGGTATCGCTCAGTCCCACGGCGTTCAGCAATGCATCGCCCGGCTGTTTGTCCCTGGAACGCACCAGTCCGTGCGCCCGAAGCGATTCCATCTGCGCGTGGTCATGAGTGAGCTGCAACATGGTCCGCGCGCGCGCGAGATACACCCGACTGTCGCCGGCGTGTGCAACGAAGGCGTGGCCGCCGGCGAGCCACACGATATCCAGGGTCGTACCCATGCCCAGATGCGCCTCATTGTCGGCGGCGTCCTTGCGGACGCGTTCATTCGCGCGTTCCACCACCCGCTTGAGACGGCGGAACACGTTGCGCCGGGTGGAAAGGTCGGGGCGGGCGACATACGCGTCGATGACTTTCTGGGAGCGCTCGCCCGCTATGGCGGCGTGCACTTCGTCAATAGCCAGTCCCGCCGCAACCTCTCCGGCTTGGTGCCCCCCCATTCCGTCGGCTACCGCAAACAAAGCCAGCTCCGGCGCGATCAAGTGGGCATCCTCGTCGCGCTCGCGCATGCGTCCCTGGTCCTGCGCCGCTCCCCAGGAGACGCGGTAATCGAAGCGGGGCACGACCACGGCCATCCCTGCACATTAGCCGGGACTCGTCGGAAAGCCGACACAAGGTCTGCTATTTGTACGTTGTCGGCCTCACGAGGCCGAAAGCAAAATGCGAGTCCTCGGCATTGAGACATCAACTCGGAGGGGGTCCGTCGCACTGGTCGATGGTGATCAGGTGGTCGCCCACGACGAAGAGGAACACCCGCAGGGACACGACGCACATCTCCTGGCCCAGATCGAGCGGCTGCTTCAGCGCGCGACGTGGTCACGGCAAAGCCTGGAGCGCGTGGCGGCCAGTGTCGGGCCTGGTTCTTTTACAGGGCTTCGAGTGGGCCTGGCGGTCGCCGAAGGACTCGGCCTTGCTCTGGGCATTCAAGTCGTGGGCGTCTGTTCCCTGCGTGCCATGGCCGCCGCGGTGCCGCCGGGCGAGCAGCGCTTGCGCTGCCCGATGCTGGGAGCTGGTCAAAACCAGGTCTTCACTGCGGCCTACGATTCGAGCGGCGAAGAGCGATGGTCGCCACGAGCCTTACCGCGCGGCAGCGTGCTGGGCGAGCTGCGCTCGGCGCTCGCGGGACACCCTATCCTGGTGCTGGGGGAGACCAGTTTCGGGCTGGAAGCGGACTCCGTTTTCCGTTCAGAGTGGACCGATTTGCCGCATGCCGTGCTCACGGCCCGACTCGGAGCACGAGCCATCTGGTCCGAAGCACCGATTCAAGCCCTCTATTTGCGTCCGCCGAACGCCGTCCTGCCCGAGCTACCGCCGAATCCATTAGCGGGTAACCCGCGTTGACGCGCACGGGTCGCCACGTTACTACCCCCTCGGTGACTCGGCTGGCTCCCTCGGGGGTGCTGTGGGCGGTGTTACACCTCTTGCCGGCCGTAACAGCGCTAACGGCCTGCTCGGGGTCGAGCTCCAGCGCGGCGGACGCCCCGGGGGCACAGGACCCCGAGCGCCGCAGCCAAGCCGAGTTCGATGTCGCAAACGACTTGTGGCAGCGCCAACGAAAGGGGCGGGAAGCCTTGGAGCACGGGCTCAAGGCGGTGGAGATCGATCGGGGCAACGCCGACGCGGCGCACCTGGTCGCACTGATTTACCTCGATTTCTGCCGCCAGAGCCCGGGCGACTGCCGCCTCGGCGAAGCGGAGCGGCATGCTCGGCTTGCTTTAAAGGCGCGCGCAGAGTTCCGGGAGGCCAAAAATACACTCGGAGTGATATTAATTCTCGAGCGCCGTTACGACGAAGCGGTCAATGTGTTGAGGCCGCTAACGGAAGACATTCTTTACACCACGCCCGAAAACGCATGGGGCAACCTGGGTTGGGCGTACCTGGAAAAAGGTCAGCTCGGCCTCGCGATCGATGCGCTTCGCCGAAGTGTGGCCGCTCAGCCGCTCTTCTGCGTCGGCAACTACCGTTTGGGTCTGGCCTACGAGCGTAAACACGAGCTTGCAACCGCACTGGAAGCCTATACCCGTGCGCTGGAGACGAATTTTCCAGAATGTCGTTCGCTCCAGGAAGCGCTTGCCGGGCGAGCCCGAGTGCTCGTGAGCCTGGGCCGCCCCGACCAGGCGCGCGCCGATCTCGAGCGCTGCACCCAGCTCCAAAACAAAAATCGGACCGGCAAAGAATGCAGCTCCATGCTCGAAAAACTCAAGTAGGCTGGGGGGCCTCATGACCACGGCAGGGATGACCCCGGTAGGACGGTACCTGAAGGATCAGCGCGAATCGATGCGCATGAGCATCGAAGAAGTCGCGCGAGCTACCCGCGTCCCTATGGCCAGCGTCGAACGCATCGAGTCCGACCAGTTCGACGAGCTGCCTGGTGAAGTATTCGTGCGAGGTTTTTTGAAGGCGTACGCGCGCGCCGTCGGGCTTCCACCCGAAGACGTGCTGGCGCGTTACACCGCTAGCCGTCGGACCGCGTGGGTCACTCCGCTTCCGATATCCAGTCCGACCAAACCCGCACGCGGGCGGCGCTTCGGGGTGGCCATTGCATTCGTGTTGCTGCTGATTCTTTTTACCCTCGCGCTCAGCATCGTGCTCAAACCTAGAGGCGACGATCTACCCCAGGAGCTTTCCTATTTTAGCCAGGCGGGCGCGCGACTCAAAGTGAACCACCCGGCGGTCAGAAGCCCACTCCAGATGTTGGGTCGCCGACCCGCGTAGCTGAGCACACGGTGGCCCGCGCTCGGGCATACACGAGGACTCGATCGCATCGAACACACGCGCTGCTGCTGCAGCGTATCGAATACGGTGAGTCGGATGTGATCGTTCAGCTATTCACCGAGCAGCTCGGGCGAATCAGCGCACTGGCGCGCGCGGCGCGAAACAGCCGGCGACGTTTCGGCGGATCGCTAGAGCCGATTCACACGCTGTTCGTGTCTTTGGACGAACGCGAACATCACGCTCTCCTCGCTCTTCGCGAGGCGTCCATCGTAACCGTCCGCGATCAGCTGGCCTCGAGCTTGGAACGCTTGAGCGCGGCCGGCAAAGCCCTGGGTTGGGTGCGCGCGGCCACTCCCGAACACACGGCGGAACCGGCGGTCTGGAAGGGGCTCACTCACCTTCTGGACCGCCTTCAAACCCAGCAAATCCCACTGCTCTTGGCGGGTACCGCGGAATTTGGGCTGCAGCTCATCAGAGCGCTTGGGTTCGGCATCGACTTCGAGCGCTGCGTTCGCTGTGGAGGCCACTGTGGCCCGAAACAGGCGGTGACCGTGGACCCGGTGCGCGGGGGATTGGTGTGCCGGCCGTGCGGTGGCGCGCGCATCCATCTCGACAGTGTCACCCGCGCGCGATTACTCCGCGTCGCCCGCGGCGAAAGCGACTTGTTGAGCGAGTCTGACGCAGCAGCCGCGATGGACTTGGTAGAGCAAGGGCTGCAAGCGCACGCGGGCGTCTCTTGATTTCGCGCCGCTTGCTTGCCGCGCACGCGCCGGTCGATATACAGACGTAAGCGTGCCCGACGACGAGCACATAGCGCCCGGCGAATCCGAACGGCATCGCATCACGGGTTGGGCGGCCATCGTTGCCTCCGGTACGCTATTGAGCCGCTGCCTGGGCTTGGGGCGCGACGTGGTGTTGGCAGCTAAATTCCCGCGCGCGGCGACCGACGCTTTTTGGATTGCGTTCACCATTCCCAACGTGCTCCGGCAGCTGCTCGCAGAGGGCGCCACCCAAAACGCAGTTTTACCCGTCTTGGCCAAAACTCGCGCCCAGGATGGTGAGAAGGCCGCTCGCGAGCTGTTTCGCGCGTTGCGCGGCTTCTCGCTCCTGGTCTTGGCGGCGGTGACCGTCGCTGGAGTGGTGGGCGCGCCCTGGTTGGTCGATTTGTTTGCCGCGGGTTTTCGCGACCAGCCCGGTCAGCGGGACCGCGCCATCACCCTCACTCGCTGCCTCTTTCCGTACATTTTTTTCATGGGGACAGGGGCGCTGGGCGTGGCAGCGCTGAACGAGCACCGCCGATTCGTGGTGACCGCGTATGCGCCGGGATTGCTCAACTTGGCGTTCATTGCCGCCGCGATTCTGCTTCCCGGTTGGCTGATGCTGCACGGGTACGACGGCATCTTGGCCATGGCGATCGGGGCGCTGGTGGGCGGCGTGTGCCAGGTGGTCGCCCAGTGGCCAAGCCTCAACCGGATCGGCTACCTGTCCCTGCCCAGTTTGGCCTTCGGTCACCCTGGGGTGCGGGATGCATTGCGGCGCATGGGTCCGGTGTTGTTTGGAATCGGGATTTATTACATCGACGTGGTCATCGCGCGGCGGTTTCTGTCCGAGCTCGGCGTGGGCGCATTGAGCTACTTCAGCTGGGCGCTTCGTCTTTGTGATTTCCCTCAGGGAATTTTCGTGATGGCCCTGCAGGCTGCGACGTTACCCAGCCTATCGCTCCTCTTTGCGCAAAAGGATCAAGCGGAGCTGACGCGCACTTTTGCCTTCGGCATGCAGCTGACGCTTTTCGTCGGGATCGGCACCAGCGCGCTCTTCGTAGCGCTGGCGCACCCACTGGTGGTATTGGCGTTTCAGCGCGGTCAATTCGACTCGCTCGCCGCGCAGGAGACCGCGCGCGCGTTGATGGCACAGGGAATCGGTATTTGGACGGTGGCGGCAACTCGGCAGCTGCTGTCCGTGTTCTTCGCAACTGGCGACACGCGAACCCCGGTGATCGTATCCGCCGCCGACCTTATGGTCTTCATTGCGCTTGCAGTCTGGCTCAAGCCGGTATTGGGCCACGTGGGCATCAGCCTGGCCGTGAGCGGATCGAGCGCAGCTCAGATGCTGCTTTTATGGCTGCTCCTGCCCCGCCGAATGGACCTGCAGCTGAAGCCGATCTTGAGCTCGGCGCTGCGCACCGCCTTTGCCGCACTGCTGGCCGCGGGCGCCGGGTTTTGGGTCTCCGAGCACGCCGGCAATCGGTTCAGCGAAAATATTCCGAGCCGCCTTTTGCCGGGTGTGGCCGGCGCTTTGACCTTCACCTTGGTGTTTTTCGTCGCCGCTTGGCTGCTCAGAAGCCCCGAGCTATCCATTCTCAAGGGAGCCTTCGGACGAAAGCGACAACGTTGAAGCCAACTGACCAGCGCATTGTGGATGCGATTTTTTTGGCGGCTGCGAGCCGACCTGATCAGTTTCCCCCGCCCACCGGCGTCGAAGTGGCATTCGCGGGGCGCTCCAACGTGGGCAAGAGCAGTCTGCTCAACCGCTTGATGGGCCGAAAAAGATTGGCGCGCACCAGCTCCACCCCCGGCTGCACGCGCCAAGTTACCTTCTTCGAAGCACGCACCGCGGACCAGCTCCTGCTCCGACTGGTTGACCTACCGGGCTACGGGTACGCAAAGCGTTCTCAGAGCGAGCGCAGGAGCTGGGGCAGTTTGGTCGAGAGCTACCTGCTCGAACGGCCGACTTTGGCCCTGGTGGTGGTGTTGGTCGATGTGCGCCGCGGGATCGAGCCGGACGATCAGCAACTATTGGAGCTCCTCGACGGCCCGGCAGCGGTCTCCCGCAAGAAACTTCACGCGCTACTGGTCGGCACCAAGCTCGACAAGCTGCCCCGGGCCGGGCAAAACCCTGCAATGCAGCGGCTCGAGCAGCAAGGGGGGCGGTCCGCGACTCGGTTTTCCATAACGCTGCCCCAGAGCCAGGTTGAGCTTTGGCACCGGATACGGAAAGCGATCGAGGAACCATGAGCTTATCACCAGCCCACCACGCTCTAATTGAGCAGACCGACGCAAAAGCCCGCGTCCACCGGGATGTCCGGATCACGGAACACTTCCCGCAGCTTCCGCTCCCAGAAGCAGCCGCTCGCAGTCGCCATAGACGCTGAAGCCATGTTGCGTGCCGGCGATGCCGAAGCGCCAAGCCGGCC
>DASXTY010000570.1:0-1854 GCA_036505155.1 Polyangiaceae bacterium
CGCGCGGGATACATCGGCGCCACGTCCTCGAGCATCTGCCAAAGGCCTTTGGAGAATTTCATGACTCCCCTTGTATCCGACCGTCGCGGCCCGACGCCAGTCACTGAAGAAAGCTGGTTTGACAGTTTGCGCTGCCTGAAGTCACATGCAGCTCGCCAGCCGCTGCTCGAAGAATTGCCGTTCCGCGGGATTGCGCGCGAGCGCCAAAGCCTCGCGAAAATGGCGGCAGGCGTCGTCGCGACGGCCGGCGCGGAGCTCGAGGTCGGCGAGCGCTGCGGGATAGAAAGGGTAAGCCGCGAGCCGCTTGCGATCGACAATGGAGTCGAGCTCTAGGAGACCGCGTTCCGGCCCTTCCAGCTGTGAGATGGCAATGGCCCGATTGAGCGCGATGACCGCCGTAGGGCACATGGCGAAGAGCGTATTGTAGAGCTCTACGATTCGGGACCAGTTGGTGTCCTCCGCACTCTTCGCAGTTGCGTGTTCGGACGCGATTGCGGCTTCCACGTGGTAAGCGCTGAGCTCGGAGCCGGTTGCGGACCGGGAGAGCCATCCCAAACCTTCGCGGATAAGCCTGCGTCCCAGAGCGAACGGTCTTGCTCGACCAGCGTGTTCAATTTGCCGTTGTCGTCGAACCGAGCGGGCAACCGTGCGCCGTTTAGACACATCAACGCGCAGAGCGCGTGGGTCTCGGGCAGTCCCGCAGCGGGATGCTTCGCCAACAGCACCGCCAAGCGGAGGGCTTCGGTGCAAAGCTCGACGCGGACGGCGGCTTCTGGGTGCCCGCCGTGGTAGCCTTCGTTGAAGAGGAGATACAGAGCCGCGTGAACGGTGCCAAGGCGTTCGCCCACCTTCTCTTTTCCCGCAACGTCGAACAGGGGCCCGGATTCTGCGAGCTGCTTTTTCGCCCGCTGGAGGCGTTTCTGGATGGCTGCTTCGCTGGTCAAAAACGCGTTGGCGATTTCCGCGATGCTGAAGCCGCACAAGATATTCAAGATCAGTCCGACTTGTGCCTCTTCGCTAACGCGTGGATGACAGCACGAGAACATCATGCGCAGCTGGTCGTCCAAGATCTCGTGTTCGCTGAAAAGTTCTTCCACGATCGGGGAAAGCGTCCACTCGGTTTCGAGCAATCGACCCACGTCGGGCGCAAACGTGCGCGCGGTGCGCTCTCTTCGCAACACGTCGAGCGCGCGATTTTTCGCGGTGGCCATGAGCCAGGCGCCGGGATTTTCCGGCACACCCCGATACTTCCACACCGAAAGCGCGCGGCAGAGGGCGTCCTGCACGACGTCCTCCGCCAACGCGAGGTTATGGATGCCGAAGATTCGGGTGAGGGCGGAGACCATGCGCCCCGCCTCACGCCGAAACAGATGCTCAGTCGGTGTGTCCACTACATCTTGGCGACGGGTCGAACTTCCACCAGACCGCCATGTTCGAAGATCGGGCATCCTTTTGCGAGCTCGGTCGCTTGTGCCAAATCCTTAGCTTCGACCAGCAAGTAACCACCAACCAGGTCCTTAGCTTCAGCGTACGGACCATCGGTGACGGACTTTTGTTTGCCGCTCACCAACTTGCCAGTTTGCTCGAGCGGCTGGCCGGCTTTGAAGTTGCCCGTGTCGCCGAGCTCTTTGATCCAGGCTACCCACTTCTGCATGTGCTGCTGCCGCTGTTCGGCAGACCCTGCGGCTGAGCCGTCGCCACGAAACAAATAGACGAATTCTGACATGACAGTCTCCTTTGGTAATGAAGCGCTGGCGCTTCAAACCGTCAACGGGCGAGTGGCTCCGGAGCGGACATTTTTTTGGCTCCAGTCGGAGCGGGATGTTCGACGGACACGGATCGGGTCCCTAGACC
>DASXTY010000571.1:0-2015 GCA_036505155.1 Polyangiaceae bacterium
TGCTCGGAGGGCATATGACGCGGCGCAGCAGAGCCCAGCGGCAAAGCTTACGCCGGACAAGCTTCTGGAATCGAAGCAAGCTCTCGACCGCGCCGAGGCCGCGCACAACGATGACGCCGGTTCGCGCAAGGAAAAGGCGCTGTCGTATGTTGCGCAGCGCATCGCCGAACAAGCTATGGCCTACGGAGAAATTGCCGCGGCTCGGCGGTCCATTGCCTCGGCCGACGACGATCTCAAGGCGCTTCAAGATGAGCTCCGCAGGCAGGCGGAAAAGAAGGCAGCGGACACTCAAGCAGCACTTACGGACAACAAGGCGAAACTAAAAAACGTGCGCGAAAAGCTAGCTGAGGAGGGGAACAAGCTCAGCGCCGCGGCCGAGGAACTAAAGAAAAAAGAAGCCGAGCTCAAGAAGCAGCAGCAAGATCTCGAAACGCAGAAGCGCGAGGCCGAACAACGGAGCAAGGAGCTTGCGCAAAAGCAGCAGGAGCTCGAAAAAGAGAAAGTTGCACGCTTGGAGGCCGAAAAGCGAGTCGCCGATCTCATGGCGAGCCTGAAGGAAATAGCGCGGGTGAAGGAAGAGGCACGCGGAATGGTGATAACCCTGGATGGGTCGGTGTTGTTCGCCAGCGGGAAAACCGCCCTGTTGCCCGCGGCTAGGGATAGCCTAGGCAGGGTTTCCAGGTTCTTGCAGGAACAAGATCCGAACAAGAAGATCATGGTCGAAGGGCACACCGACTCCATTGGAACCGAGGAAAACAACCGCAAGCTGTCTCAGGGAAGGGCCGACGCGGTGCGGGAGTTCCTGGTAAGCCGCGGGGTCGAAGCCAGCCGCATCAGCGCCGTCGGCAAAGGCGAGAGTGAGCCGGTTGCCGACAACAAGAGCCCGGAAGGCCGGGCCAACAACCGGCGCGTGGAAATCATCATCAAGTAGCGCTACAAGGTCCCAGCGTGGATCTTTACCCCGGCGCACGCCTCGACCGATACGTGCTCCTGGAACTCTTGGGCGAGGGCGGTCAGGGGGCGGTTTGGAAGGCGAAAGACCCGCTCGGTGATGGACAGCTTCGCGCGTTGAAGTTGGTCGGGCTCAGCCTGTCGCGGCCCAATGACGTCGAGCGCGTCCGCCGCGAAGCCCGCGCTCTGTCTCGGTTGCAGCACCCCTCGCTCACCACCTGCCACGCGCTTTTCGAGGACCTGCAACGCGGAGCGCTGGGCGTGGTGATGGACTACGTGGAGGCGGTATCCCTCAAGAAGGCGCAAGACGATCCGCGCCTCGACCTTGCGTTGAAGCTCAAAGTGTTGAGCCACATAGCCCACTCGCTGGCGTACGTGCACGAGCAAGGGGTCACGCACCGTGATCTAAAACTGGATAACGTGCTCTTAACACACGAGTTCTGGCAAGCGCCCGATCGCCCGGAGAACCTGAAACTGGTCGACTTTGGAATCGCCGCCGTTTCCGGGAATCCCCAGCCACTCACGGCTCTCGACACCGTGGTGGGTACGCTTGCCTATTTGGCGCCCGAGCTCATCGACCCGGCGCACTTCAGCGGCGATACGCTGGCACCCACGTTGGACATCTTCGCGTTCGGGATCCTTGGGCACAAGCTGCTCTTCGGATCCCACCCCGCGCAGACCCCGCCGAACGCAAGCCTCATCGACTACGCGATGGCGTATCGCCACGCCCAGAGGTTGGGCGCCGCTTGGCCCGAAAAGCTAGAAGCTTCCGGTTTGCCCGGCGTGCTCCGCGACTGCTTGGCGCTAAAGGTCGATAAGCGCATTCGAAACGGCACCGAGCTGAGCCTGCGTGTCGACCGCGCTCTCGCCGAACCTTTCGATACGGCGCCATACCAAGCCATGGAGCCGCCGACGCACGTCGAAAAAGCCGATGTGATTCCGGCAGCTTCGGAATCCGTTCAGTCGCAGCCGGTGAGCGTAACCGCCCAAACTGCGATCGCAAGCCCGGGAGCCATGTTGGGAGAGACCGTCGAATATCCGGTGGTGATCGCGTCCGGGAATAT
>DASXTY010000572.1:0-3334 GCA_036505155.1 Polyangiaceae bacterium
ATACGCCGGCGCGCGTCGAGCTGGACGAGCAAAAGGCACGCACTCTCGCCAAGTATTTCCGTCGACTCCCGGTACGGCTGGCCTTCTTGGGCAGCGAGGCTCGGTGTATGTACAACGCGCGCATTCCGATCGCCATCGAATCGGATACTGGGCTGACCGATGCGACCATAGCGCACCAGCCCCTGCTCAAGCGCGGGCGTGTGGGCCACGAAAAGCATGCCAGCGTGGATTACCTGGTGGCCAACCGCCGAGCGCACTTCCTCTTCGCTCCTTGGGGATACGACTTGCTCCATCTCGAAGATCACATCCCGCTTCGAGCCGTGGACCTGGACTCAGTCAGCGGCTGGATTCTGCACTGGGACCCCGAGATGATGCGCGCGCTCAAGGCGCGCGGCGCTCGCTTCACCGACTTCACCGAGGAGCTCGACGGCTACATCGCTCACATCGACGACGTCCCCCTGGAGCAGCTCAAGCGTGATTACGCCAAATTCAAACTTTACTACTTCGATCGCACCCCGGATCCGAAGCGAGAACAGCGGTTCCGTCGGAGGCTCGAACCTCGGTGAGTCGCGGTCACGGAAACCGGCACGGAACGCGGACACTACCGCGCCCGCTTCCAGAGCGGCCCCAGGTCCACCACCTCGCCGGTTTCCAGGGCCTGGTCGATTCCGAAACAGACCAAAGCAGAGTTCAATCCGTGTTCGACGCTTGCTTCCGGAGGCGCGCCCCGAAGCATGGAAGCTCCCAACGTCTCGATGAGCAGCGTGTCGCCGTCGCCATGGCCGCCGCCCGGATCCTGATAGACCGTTGTCGGCTCGTCCCAGCCCAGGCGGCGATGCTCGACCGCGCCGGGAATGAGGTCAGCCCGGATTGCCCCTTCGCCGCCCAGTAGCAGCATCCGTCGCTCCACGATGCCCGCGCAACAATTGGTGTGAAAGGTGGCTCTGACCCCGCCTTCGTATTCCAGGATGCAAACCTGATTGTCCACGATGTCCTTGTCGTCGTTGAAAGGACTCAAGGCCTGCTGCTGTTCGCGTGAACGCCATGAAGAAAATGCGGCGTCGCCGCGAGGACTCTTGCCGATGCGTTCAACCTGGTGGGCATTTTTCGGCACGAAGAAGTCGTTGCCACCGAAACTGGCGACTCTTTTTACCCGGCGCCCCACGAACCAGTTGGCGAGATCGATGTCGTGACAGCACTTTTCGAGCACGTGGGAGCCGGCGTATTCAGTCTTGCGCCGCCAGTCGGCGTGAATGTAACCGCCATGGTTGAACCCGAGGTTTTCGTTGAACTCGAAGCTTATCAGCTCTCCGATGCCTCCCGCTTTCAAGAGCTCGGAAATCCGGCGGTAGAGCGCCGCGTAACGCAGCGTGAGCCCCAAAGAAAAGATGCGATTTGAGGCCACTTGCGCGTCCCGGATGGCAAGGCAATCGTCCAGCGTCGTAGCCAAGGGCTTTTCACAGAAGACATGACGGCCCGCCTGTAAGGCGCACACACTGTGCTCTCGGTGAAACGCGTTCCACGAGCCGACCATGACCCAATCCACTCCATCGGCGGCGCAAAGCTCACGAAAATCGTTGAACACCACGGCGTCTGGGTTCAGCCGTTCTCGCGCGCCGCGAATCGACTCGGCGCTGGAGTCGGACAGCGCCACCACCTCGACCTCGGAAAAGCGCGATTTTAAGGCTCGGGCAAGACCGGTTACCCGTGCCCCGCACCCGATAATGCCAACACCAACTTGTCTAGTCATGTGCTTTGCTCCGCCGTGCTCCAAGGCACGGAACTTTTATCCTATCTTGTTGCCTCTCAAGCCGCTACCTACAGTCCTGGAAGACCGATTGATACAGCATTTGTCCCAGGCGCTCGTGACCGGCCCGATTGAAGTGCAAGCCGTCGTTTTTCCGCTGTTCGTAATCGGGGCACAGCCGCTCCGGATCTCCGCAGGATAACAAGGCGTGCGCGTCAATCACCACATCCACGGCCCCGGACGTTTGTTGGTCCTTGATCCACCGATTTAGCTCGAGCGTCGCCTTGGCTCTTTGGGGGTTGTAAAAACGGGCAAATCCACCCCAGGGCGCCACCGTAATGGCGATGACTTGCATACCCTGTTGGTGTGCTCTCTTATAGATGCTGCTCAAATCCTGTGTGATCTTTTTCACCGTGCGACCAGCCGTGAGGTCGCTGTACAGGTCGTTCACGCCGCCGAAAATCAAGAGGTGGGTGTAGCCTCCCGCCGGAGGGGACACGGCCTCGAACTGCCGCCGCATTTGGTTCACCATGGTCCCGCCTTTGGCGAAGTTGTCGATGCGGCTCTCGGGACAGCGCCCAGCCATATACTTCAAATAGCCGCCGCCGTGGACGCGCTCGTCGGTAAGCGAGTCGCCGAGCGCCAAAAGTGCGTAGCGGCGGCGCGCCGGTTCCGCAGGCGTCGTGGGTCGCTCTGCGGTGTGAGGTGGGGCAGCGGTGTTTCGCGATGCGGCGGCTTCCGGCGAAGCAGCCGGAACGCTGGCAAGCGCCGGGTTTCGGCGCTCACCGTT
Organism: Polyangiaceae bacterium; assembly: GCA_036505155.1. Lineage (GTDB taxonomy): Bacteria > Myxococcota_A > Polyangia > Polyangiales > Polyangiaceae > DASXTY01. The sequence continues at coordinate 2,538 of DASXTY010000572.1, forward strand.
GGGCTGCGATGAGCCGCAGCGCAAGGCTGCATTAGCCCCAAAGGTCAGCATCACCGCGAGTAGGATGCGGCTCGGCATCGGTGTGGATGCTCAGGGATTCACGCGGAAGGTGACCAGCCCGCTCAACGTCGCGCCGGGCGCGAGCTCGCGCATGCCGGTTCCCTCCACTCCCCGATCCGCCAGATTGAAGGCGTCGTTGGCGTTGCTGACTGGTTCGACGCAAAAGAAACGCTCACCCGGCGGCACATAAACCACCAGCTGCGAAAATAAGGGGGCCGCTTCGATCCCCAGTGCCGTGCCCCGCTCCGGCCATTCGATAAGAGCACTCCCATCCCAGCCGGCAAAGCAATGATCCAGACGAAGCTCCTCTACCCGAAGTCCGGCGCCGAAGTCCCACTCCGGGGGCAGCTCAACGCAGCGCTCCGGTAAACAACTATCATCTCCCACCCAAACTCCGGACAGTCGAGCGGTCAGCCGCACTTTGTGGGTCCGGTCGAAATACGGATGAAGTCCGGTGCCGACTGGCATCACTTCCTGGCTCAGGTTGGTGATGGAGCTTGTGACCTTGAGCTGAGTTTGCCCGAGCTCGAAATGTTGCGTGGCTCGATAAGGCCACCGCCACAGGTCCGCTCCGCAGTCGAACACGAGCTCCACCGAGTGCTCCCGGTGTTCGCCAACTTGCCACGGTCGCACCCAACCGTGTCCATGCATAAGGTGCTGGTAACCGAAAGCGTTCGAGGGATATTCGTAGCTTTGGCCCCGAAACCGAAATTTGCCGTCCCTAATGCGATTGGAAT
>DASXTY010000573.1:0-6247 GCA_036505155.1 Polyangiaceae bacterium
GCATGTCAGTCGCGGCTTGCGGCGCTGGCGATACTGGCGGCACCGGCACTGCAGCGTCCGGCGGAGCAGTGGCCGGCGGGCGCAGCGGACTCGGGGGAATCGCGCCTTCCAGCGGAGGTCTGTCGAATGCCGGCGGTGCAGGAAACGCCGGTGGTACTTGGAGCGGCGGCACCGGGGGCACGGCCAACACAGGGGGTACGCCCAACACCGGAGGCGCAGCGAGCGGCGGTTCGCCCAACACCGGGGGCACTGCGACCGGCGGCCTATCCGGCACGGGAGGCGGGGTGTCCGGCACCGGTGGCATCGGCGGAAACGCCGGGCGCAATTTCCAATACATTTTCGTGATTGCGATGGAGAACCACGACGCGGCGAGCATCTACGGCAACACGATGGATGCGCCCTACATCAACAATCAACTCGTGCCGAATTACGCCATCGCTGATAACTTCGTCGACGAGCTACCGAGTCTGGCGAGTGAACCGCACTATCTGTGGATGGAAGCGGGAACCAACGCATTTGCGGATCACACCTTCACCACGGACAACGATCCGTCCGCCGCTAACAGCACGAACGATACGAACCACGTGGTCACACAAATCAACAATGTGGGCGGCGGCCTCAGTTGGCTCAGCTACCAGGAGGGTATCGATGCGACCAGCGGCACTTGCCCGATCGCAAGCTCGGGCTTCTACCAGCCCAAGCACAACCCATTCATCTTCTTCCAGGACGTCTCGGGGGCGCCTCCCTCGAAAATCAACACTTACTGCACCGACCACCATCGGCCCTTGAGCGCGCTTAGCGGCGATCTGATGACCAAGAACGTCGCCAGCTATAACTTCATCACTCCCGATCAATGCCACGACATGCACGGCCAAACGGGCTGTCCGGACAAGAACACCATTCGGGCTGGGGATACCTGGCTCAGCACCAATTTGCCGCCGGTTATCCAGTTTGCCGGAGCTAACGCCGGTGTGATTTTCATCACCTGGGATGAGGGCGCAAGCACTACTTTGGTGCCATTCATCGCCGTGGGCCCCACGGTTAAGGTGAAGCACACCAGTAGCGTGCTCTACGACCACAGCTCGCTGGTAAAGTCCCTGGACGAAATGCTCGGGCTGCCGGTCTTACAACGGGTGGTTGGCGCCAACGATTTCGCCGATCTTTTCACGGTCGGCGCGTTCCCGTAATCCGAACCTGGAACGATCTCGGTTTAAGCGCTCGCTTCCCTCGCGCGGGAGGGGTACAGTCGTCGCGTCCTGCTTCCGTCCACAAATTACCCGGTAGTATGACCCCACATCGAAGCGCTCTGCCTCTGCTCGCGCTGCTCACCGGGCTCTGTGCATCGGCGCCGGCTCGAGCGCAGGGCGTGCTCATCGATCGGGTGGTGGTGCGCTTTAGCGCGCCCGAAATGGGTGGCATTACCTCCCCGAGCTTCATCTTCGAGCGGGTGCTGGCTTTCGAAGCGCGCCTGGAAGCGCTTTCTGATCCCGATCAGCGCGCGACCGCCTCCGAGTCCTACCGCGAGCGGCATGTGAACGCTGCGCTGGAGCGGCACATTGCCGAAACGCTGCTTTCGAGCCTGCACATCGAGCCGGAGCCCACTGAGCAGGAGCTGGCGGCGCAAGCGGACGCTGCCCGACTACGCTTGCTGGAACAAGTAGGCGGCCCCACGGCGCTCAGCCAGGCGCAGCTGGCGGAGGGAATCAGCTCGAGCGAGCTGGGCTCGATTCTGCGACGCCGAGCGCGCGCCAGCTTGTACCTGGATCGGATGGTCGCCCCCATGTTGCAGCCTAGCCAGGCGGAGCTTCGCACCATCCATCGCACGGCCGTGACGCCCTTTCGCAGCCTGGATTTCGGGCGTGCTGAGCCCGCACTGCGACGCTGGTACGTCGGCCGCCGCCTGAGCGCGGCGCTCGGCGCCTTTTATCAAAACGCCCGCTCGCGGATTCGTGTCACGCTTCTCGGCAAACCGGCATCGTGAGCGCGCTGCTCACCAACGCACATTCACCGTGGGAGGCTGAACCTCCGCTTCGGCGTTGGCGAGGTCCACCATGACCGGCACCGTAGTCGACCCACGCTTTTGCTCTTTGAAATTGAATCCCCCCACCTTGGTCAAGTCGGCGCGCGGCACCACTTGTTCGGGCCGGAGCGCGCGCACTACCTCGGGGGGACCGATCACCGTCACGTCCACCGTGCGAGGAATCACGACCGCTACCGGCACTCCCACCGCTTCGACCGGGCGGTTCGCGAATTTTGCCTCGCTCAGGCGCCGCCCGATAATCACGCTCACCGTGGCGCTCTGGGGGCCGATGTATTTCACTCGATTCGGCGGAGCGTCGATGGCAATCCTCCGCCGGTAGATGTTTTCGGTCAGCCCGGACACATCGAACGGCGCGAGCCGCGCAAACTGAATCACCTCTACCAGGCTCGCCGGTCCGCGTGCCGTGATTTGTTTCGGCTCGACTTCCGGCTCACCGCGAACCACGAAGCCGGCGGCGGGCTGCCCGCTGATGGATGCTTGTATCGGAATCATACGCTGCACCACGTCCTGCCATTCGAGGTCGATACTCGGGGGATCGATAATGGTGATCTGAATTCCGGGCGGGAGCGAAAACGTGGATTCCTCGAAGGTGATGCTCTCCTGCGTGCCCTTGCGGAGGTCAATTTCCACTGGAGTGACTCCCGCTTGGACCAGTCGATCCATGGACCGGCTGGACCCGCGCACGGTAATGTGAATACTGGCCGGAATTGGCGTCATCAGCTCGCGGCGGGCCGATTCGGCGGGCATGCGCATGATGATGCCTACGGGTATCGTGCGCTGCTGCTCCTCCTGCTGGCCGTGCAAATAAACGAACAGGCCGATCGCGAACGCCAAGGAGAGCACTTTTAGACCGAAGTTTTCGGTGATTGCTCCAATCAAGAACCTGAGCGCGTTGCGAAAAACTCGCCTCATGGCTCACGCCCCCCTTTGTCGGGCGAAGAGTCTTCGGAACTCGGCTTTTCCTGAAGCTCGGAATCCAGCGAGGACGCGCGCGGCATGGGCCGGGACTCTGCTCGATCGTTGGCGTCGGGAGTCGTCAATTGCCACCGCGCGGCATCCCCGCTGGCGGGCGGGGCATCGCTCTGGGGCGCGCCACGTGGTTTGAGGGGAAGAGGCGGCTCGCTCGCCGGAGAAGCGCGCTGCCGTAGCGGCTCCACCACGGAGGTTCGGTTGACCCGAGCGATCGGAGTCGAGTCGGGTACGGACACCCGCGCGCGCAGCGGGGTTCCCTCCGCGGCCATCGGTGCTTCGACCTTGGGCTGACTCGCACGCTTGGCCGCCGCTTTGCGGGTCCGCTTTCGAACCCTGGGGCTGAAAATCGCTTCCAGCATGGTGCGGAGCTTCGGCCCATCCAGATTCGAGGCAATATTTCCGTTGAAGCAGAAACTGATGGTGCCGCGCTCCTCGCTCACGACCACCACCACTGCGTCCGTCTCTTCGGTGATGCCCAATGCGGCGCGGTGACGCGAACCGAAGCTCGTGTCTTTAACCCGCGCTTCGGGCATCGGAAAGAAAACCCCGGCTTTGGCGATGCGCAGATTGCTGATCACCACCGCGCCGTCGTGCAACTGATTGGTTGCCTCCGGGATAAACAGCGAGACCAAAAGCTCGCGCGAAACCTTGGCGTCGATCACCCGCCCGGTGTGCGCTCCCACGAATTCGTCGAGGTTTGCGTCTTGCTCGAAGGTAATGATGGCGCCGATGCGGTGGCGCGCCAGGTCGGTCGCAGCGCTGACCACCTCGTCGATGACGGCCGATTCCTGCTCGCGCCCAAAGCTACCGAACCACGCGCTGCTGCCCACTCGCTGTAGGCCCCGACGGATGTCGCTGGCGAACACCACCACGATTACCAAGATGATGCTGGACACCAGCGCTCCGACGATGCTGAGCAATGTCACCAACTGCAGTAGCTGAGCCACCACGTACAAGACGAAGACGAAACCGAGTCCGATGCCCACCTGCATGGCGCGGGTCCCCTTCAGTACCAGCAGCGCGCGGTAAACCACATAGTAGACCAAAATCACATCCAGCGCGTCTCGAGCGAGCTGATGCGACGAACGGTCCAACAAGTACGAGAGCAGCCCCTCAAACATGATCGGTCACTCCCGCGGCGTCGGCGGACCGGGACGCCACGCGCGCCACCGCTAGCGCCTGGCGCACCTCGCGCACATCATGCACGCGTAAAACGCTCGCGCCCCGCTCGACGGCAATCAGACATGCGGCAATCGTGCCCCCCATGCGCCCCTCCGGCGGGCTTCGGTCCACCGACGCAATGAATGACTTGCGACTGGGCCCAATCACGACCGGCACCCGCTCACTTCGAAGCTCGGTCAGCCTGCGAAGTAGCTCCCAGGAGTGGTTCGCGCTCTTGTGGAACCCCAAACCCGGATCGAGCCAGATGCTTTCACGGTCGACGCCGGCTAAAACCGCGCGCTCGCGCGCTTGGCGCCATTCTCCGAGCACGTCATTTACGACATCGCCATAGGCCCGCTCCGGATATTCGGAAAAACCTGGCATGGTGTCCATCCGACCGCGGGAATGCATCAAGATGAGCGTTGCGCGATATCGTGCGACGACTCCCGCCAGCTCGGGGTCGGCCAGACACGAGACGTCGTTAATGATGTGCGCTCCGAGCGCCAGCATTCGATCGGCAACCAGCGCGCTGGTGGTGTCTACCGAGACCAGGGCCGCTTTGCGGTCCAGCGCATGGCGGACCACATCCCGTATGCGGGCTACCTGTTCCTCCGGCGCCACCGGACCGGCGCCCGGGCGGGAGGACTCGCCTCCAATGTCCACCAGGCTCGCGCCTTCTTCAATCAACTCGTCCACGCGCCGGCAGGCGGCGTCGGGCTCCAAATAACGCCCGCCATCGTAAAAAGAGTTCGGCGTGACGTTGACGACACCCATCAGAGCCGCACCCCGTTCGGCACGAGCTCGTTCAACGGCGGCACGGACAGACCCCACGATGGACGGTTTCCTATTCGGTTTTCAACTACCTCGTTATCTACTAGCAAAAATCGGGCCGTTGGGCAAGTCAACGAGAACGTTGGAAAATCTCCCACGTGAAAGCGCCGGTACGCGCGTGCTCGGCGCCACGTGCGTAGAGCGTGACGCAGTAGGGGCCAGCAAACCGTGCCGCGCGGTCACATCTTTAAGATGACGGCAATGCAACGGGACCGAAGCTTCATGAGGGCTGTCTTCGGGGGAGACATCGCCGAGGAGCAGCTGTTCCCTTATCCCGAAGTGCCGGGCCCAGAGCGCTCACGCCTGGGAGCCCTGCTCCCGGAAGTGCGCAGCTGGCTGGCGAAAGAGGTCGACGCCCAGCTCATCGATCGGCACGGAGACATCGAGCCCCGCATTTTCGACGGCCTACGGGAGCTCGGACTGTTCGGAATCACCACGTCCCAGGGTTATGGCGGGCTCGGTTTTTCGGCAATGGGCCACTCGCGTATCATGCAAGAAGTCGCAGCGGTGGATTCGTCGGTGGCGCTTACCCTGCTCGTCCACGAAGTCATCGGCACCCGCGCAATCGCCCGGTTTGGAACCGAACAGCAAAAGCAGCGCTACCTCCGTCGACTTGCCAGCGGGCGGAGCATCGCGGCATTCGGCTTTACCGAGCAGCCGGCCGGTAGCGACGCCGCCAGCATTCGCTGCCACGCAGCTTTTGACGAAGCCACCCAGTCTTACCGCATCAACGGAGAGAAATCGTGGGTTTGTAACGCCGAATTGGCCGACGTCTTCGTGGTCTTCGCTCGAACTCGACCTGCGGATGAAGGCAAAAAGCCAGCGCTCACGGCATTCATCCTGGAAGCGGGGCCGGGGGTGACAGTTGGACAGCGCTTGTGCACCAGCGGAGTGCGCGGCGCCCACGTCCACCCAATCCTTCTCAAGGACGCCATCGCGACCGCCGACCAGGTTTTGGACGAGCCCGGAAAGGGGATGAAAATAGCCGCTAGCGTGCTGAGCGAGGCGCGAATTGTCCTGGCAGCCGCCATGCTCGGGCAGTGTCGCGCCGTCATCGACGCGAGCACCAAGCGCTTGCGCGTGCGACGCAGCTCCGGAAGAACCATCGGCGAATTCGCCATGATGAAAGATGGGGCGGCGCGCATGTTGGCCGAGACCTACGCCGCCGAGTCCATGACCTTCCTAACCGCGGGATTTTCCGATCGCGGTCAAGATGTTTCGTTGGAAAGCGCAATAGCGCGT
>DASXTY010000574.1:0-7220 GCA_036505155.1 Polyangiaceae bacterium
GACGTCCTGTTTTTTCACGCATGAAAAGTTCAGAAACAGTTTTTCGGAGGGTTTCACCACACCGGCAAAGAGGTTCTTGCCGAAGCAGGTGTGATACGGCTTCGACTTTCCGCTCTCGTCTTTCGTCTCCATCTGCTTGCCGGCTTTGTCGTAGAAGTAGACCGCAATTCTTCCATAGAGGATGACTTGCTTGGACTTGCTGATCACGCGAAACTGCGGCCCCTCGTCGGTCGTTTTCTTGTAAGTGACCTCCATCATTCGCGTGGCGCCCTTGCCTTCGCATGGCTTGTTGAAGGTGCCTTCTGCCATGGTGCCGTCCGGGCACTCGCGTTTGGGCTCCGGCGCTGGCGGTGGCTCCGGCCGGGTTGCCTTTTGCGCCGAGAGCGACGCCGCCGGGTGGGGATTTTTCGTGGCTGCTTGAGCGGTATTCTTTTCCTCTTCGCACCCCGAAACGCACCAGGCGCAAGCGGCGAAGATAAGTCCGTGGATAGTTTGCGTTCTGATCGACATGGAACCTCACTCGTGGGGGGCCGTCTCGATGAGCGGACCGATCGCGACTTTTATCGAGTTTCGCAGGATATCAGGCGCGTCGTTTTCTGACAATCCGACCCATGCGCTTTGGCCAGGCCGTTCCCGGCCTTTTAGGTGACGCCGGTCGGGTTCGCAATGTGTTCCATCTCCAGGGCAGCCTCCTCTATCGACGGTAGCTCGGAGATCTTGGCGGCGACGCCCCGTGCCGTATCGCGAAATGAGCTCTCTTCCAGCACGCGCATCAGTGCGACCCGGAGAGCTTCGGGCGAAACCGGTGGGGTCAGCACAAGACCTGCGCCCAACGCAGCCACCCGCTCTGCGTTGTTCGGCTGATCCGCGAACAGCGGCGTGACCACCATGGGGACCCCGGCCGCAAGCGTTCCAAGCACGGTTCCGGAGCCACCGTGACAGATGACCGCAGCCGCGTGCGGCAGCACGTCGTCCTGTGGCACGAACCGTTCGACGTGCACGTTCTCCGGCACATCACCCAGCGCCTCCAGGGAAAGCTCCGTGCCGACCGTCATCAAGACGCGAATCGGAAGGTTTGCCACGGCGCGAAGGGCAACGGCGTAGGCCGAACGCGCCGCTTCCATACTTCCCGCCACCGTACCGAGCGTCAAGTACACCAGGGGCCCCTCCAGCGCGCCCCACCAGTCGGGTAGCGGCGGCGCTGACTTGCGCTGGGCTCGAAAGCGCTTCGCGGTTGAAAAAAGTCCGGTCCCCACAGCTTCGAGGGAAGCGGGGAACAGAGTGAACACGGCTTCGCGCTGCACGCGCTCGCCGGAAGGGTCGGGGGGCAGACCGTAGGCTCGATAGTGCGCATCCAGCGACGGCGCGGCCAGCGCCAAAGATTCGGCTTCCGTGGCTCTGCCGGTGATGGCCACGCGAACATGGCAAATAGCAAATTTTTCGGCGGCGACGATGGCTGCGTATTCCTGCGATTCGCGCAAAATGATCGACGGCCGCCAGCGCTCCACGGTTTCGACCAGGGCAGGCAATGCCGCTGCTGCGCATTTCCCCGCGAAGATCTCTCCGATTACCGCCTGCTTTCTCTCGTCCTCCGAGAGCTTAGGCATGCGCGACCAGATCGGTCTCAGCGCGTCGTCTCCCGGATGGCCAAAAGGCCGGAATGCCGCGCCGGTCGAAGCCACGCGTTCGGCGAGACCTGCCGGAGCGGCGACTGCAACCTCGTGGCCACGCTGGCGGCACGCCTCGATGAACGGCACCAGAGGCAGGAAGTGACTGGTGTTACGAAGCGACGTAAAGAGCACTCGCATCGCCGCAGCTTCGTGCACGTGGTGGGTACCGTCAATCGTGCGGAAATCGGCTCACCCTCCCCAAAGGTGATAATTCGGCGCTTCTTCGGTGATGATGACGTCGTGCACGTGGCTTTCGCGCAGGCCCTGACTGGTGACGCGGATGAATTTCGCCTTCTGCTTCAATTCTTGGATGGTGGCTGCGCCCAGGTAGCCCATTCCGGCGCGTAACCCACCCACGAGCTGGGCGAGAATCGAGGCGAGCGACCCGCGGTGCGGGACACGCCCCTCGATGCCTTCCGGGACCAGCTTTTCTTCGCTGATTTCGAGCTGCGCGTAGCGATCGCGGCTGCCCCGCTTCATGGCGCCAATGGACCCCATTCCCCGGTACACTTTGTAACTCCGGCCCTGGTAGAGAACCAGCTCCCCGGGTGCCTCGTCGGTGCCCGCGAGCAGCGAGCCGACCATGACGCTGGAGGCACCGGCGGCGAGCGCCTTGGTCACGTCTCCGGAGTATTTGACGCCGCCGTCGGCAATCACCGGCACGTTATAACGATCGGCAACCTCAGTGCAGTCTACGAGCGCGGTAATCTGCGGTACGCCGACTCCGGCAACCACGCGGGTGGTACAAATGCTACCCGGGCCAAGGCCTACTTTGATTGCATCGACGCCTGCGTCGATGAGCGCCTGCGCACCTTCTTGCGTCACGACATTGCCGGCCGCAAGTTGTATTCTCGGGTAACGCTTTCGAGTCTCTCGCACCGCTTCCAGAACGCCCTGGCTATGCCCGTGTGCCGTGTCCACCACTAGAAGGTCCACGCCCGCGTCTACCAACGCATCCGTGCGCTCGGCGCGATCCGGACCGGGGCCGATAGCGGCGCCCACGCGGAGCCGCCCCCGGTCATCTTTGACTGCCAGCGGATTGCGCTCCGCCTGCAGCAAATCTTTGATGGTGATGAGCCCCACCAGCTTGCGGTTATCGACCACCAGGAGCTTTTCGATGCGGTGCCGATGCAGTAGCTCGCGAGCGTCTTCCGGGCGGCAACCCGGCGGCACGGTCACCAGCTTGGTGGTCATCAGCGCGCTCACCGGTTGATCCAAATTCTTTTCGAAACGGATGTCGCGCGCGGTGAGGATTCCCACTGGGGAATCGCCTTCCACCACCGGGACGCCCGACACATCGTGCTCGCGCATCACGCTGAGCGCGGCGCGCAGCGACTGCGATGGGCGCACGGTAACCGGATCCAAAATGATGCCGCTTTCGGCGCGTTTCACTCGGTCTACCTCCCGAGCCTGCGCCCCTACCGGCAGATTCTTGTGGATGATTCCGATGCCTCCCTGACGCGCCATCGCGATGGCGGCCCGCGCTTCGGTCACCGAATCCATCGCAGCGCTCACCACCGGGATGTTCAGCTCGATGCCCCGCGTTAGCCGTGAGCGCACATCCACTTGCGCCGGCACCACCTCACTGTAGGCGGGCACGAGCAGCACGTCGTCGAATGTCAAACACTCGCGCAGCTCGCGATCAAACATGGTCTAGCCTACCCCAAGCTGACCGGGAGATCACCACTTCTCTCCGTTCTTTCCGGAATTCCGGCCGAAAAACCGCTTGCCGCGCCCACCCCGGGCGCGTAAAGATGGCGTGTGAAGCTCCACGTCGGAAGCCATTCTTATCGGCCTTATCGGCACGGCCACGCGGGGCAACTACCGGGCGCCCGGGCGGGTCATGACCAAGCGACCAAGCGCGCTTTGATTGCCGCGCTCGGCCTGACTGCCGCCTTCATGGGCGTGGAAGCCGCCGTCGGTTTCATCGGCAAGAGCCTGGCCTTGCTGGCAGACGCGGGGCACATGTTGGCCGACACTGGAGCGCTCGCCCTGGCGCTTTTGGCACAACATTGGTCGAGCAAACCGCGTACCGAGCGCAGCACCTACGGTTTCCAGCGCGCGGAAGTGCTGGCGGCTTTCTTGAACGGAGCAGTCCTGGCCGTCACCGCAGCGTTCATCCTGAAGGAGGCGCTCCACCGTTGGGCCACGCCCCAGCTGGTGTGGGGCAAAGGCGTGGTGATCACCGCGGCCGCAGGACTCGCCGTCAACTTAGCGGCGGCCGGCATCTTGAGTCGAGCCAAAGGACGCAGCTTGAACGTGCGCGCCGCTTTTGCGCATCTGATTGCCGACTCGCTGGGGTCGGTGGCCGCCATTTCGGCGGGCTTGGCCGTGCTTCTGTTCGGTGCGTATCGCGCGGATCCCGCGCTTTCCGCGCTGATCGCGCTGCTCATCGCGTTTAGCGGCTGGCGCGTGCTCAAAGAAACCACCGCCATCCTGCTCGAGGCCGCTCCGCCCCACCTCGACGTGGCCGCCATCGAGCGCACGATTTTGGACTCGCCCGGCGTCGTGGACCTGCACGACTTGCATGTTTGGCGGATCTCCGATCGATTCGACGCTCTGACGGTGCACATCACGCTCGAGCGCGGCAAACACGGCATCGAGGTATGTCACACCGTGACCGAACGCTTGCGCAAGGAACACGGTTTGTATCACGTTACCGTGCAGCCCGAAGCGCCGCCGCCCGATGAAGTGGTACACGTGCGCAGCCGCCGGGACGGCGGCCCGATTGGCAAAGTCGGGTAGGGTGTTGCGCCAGCAGCTCTATCCGGGTCTGTGAACGGAACCCGGATCTTCGGGGAAATCTTGGACGCCTTTGCCCGCGTCGAATTGGCGAATGCGATGCAAGGGTCGCGCGGTAAAAGGAAGAGCGCGAAGTCCGTTGCCGTTCAACGCCGGGCGACCCGCGGGATGATCAAGAGCTGCCAGAGCGTCCTGGCGCAATCGGTGAACCACGTCGGATTCTTGGTCTACCCGTCGCGAGAGCTCGTTCGGATCCACTTCGATATTGAAGAGCTGCTCGCGGCCGCCGTTAGCAAGGTAAATGTATTTCCAAGGCCCCGAACGCACCATGATCTTAAAGCGTGGGGTGCCCGGCGTGCCATAAATGCCGATTAGCGCGGCTCGAGGGTGGGCTCCACCATCCAGCATCGCGAGCACGTCCGCCCCATCCCGTAGCTCTGGGCTGCCGCCCGCGGCGGTCGCGATCCCGAACAGGTCCGTGAGACACACCAGCTCATCGCGCCGCCGGCCCGGCGACAGGCGTGCCGGCCATGAAATGAGAAATGGCACCCTGGTCGAAGCCTCGAAAAAGCTCTCCTTTTGCCACCCGTGGTGATCTCCCAGGTGGTCACCGTGGTCGGCAAAAAAGCAGATCAGCGTGTTGTCCGCGTCCGGACGCTTTTCCACGCTATCCAGAATCCGCCCGATGCAATGGTCCGCATACGAGATCTCCCCGTAATAACGAGCCTTCAGCAGTCGCGCGAGGGGGTCAGCGATGTCCTCGGCATAGACGGCGTAGTTCATCCAGGGAATCTGCTCGTCCAGGTGGTCGAGCTCGAGCGGGCCTCGCACCGGAGCGGGCATCCGGTCGGGATCGTACATGCGATTGTACGGAACCGGCGGCGCAAAAGGCGGGTGCGGAGCGATGAACGACACGAATCCAAAAAATGGCTTTGGGTCGGATTTGTCGAGCTGCTCGACCGCGCGCGCCGCGACCCACGCTTCGACCGTGAGCTCTGCGGGAAGCGCGCTTCGTTGCGGCATGTAATACATCGCGGTGCGTTCGCCGTGGAGCTCTTCGATCCAGTCGTATTCCGGATGCTCGCGCGCGATGAATGCCGCGTAGTCGTCTTGGGATCGATGCTCGGGGCTGCCGTACAGCTCTTCGGTGTGCTGGTGGACCTCGAACCCGAGCTCCTCCTTCCACGGTTGCGTGTGAAATTTGCCGATCCCGAAGGTTCGGTAGCCGAGCTGCGTCATGACCCGCGCCAGGTACGGCCCACACCGCTCCTCCATGGCGGTCGGCTGCCCCGAAACCAGCCGAGGGCGATCATTCGCATAAATCGCGGTGGTGAGCGGCTCACGACCCGTCCGCAGTGTGTACCGCGCCGGAATGCACACCGGGCAAGTGCTGTAGGCATTGTCGAAGCTGGTGCCGCGCCGCACTAGTCGATCCAGATTCGGCGTGTGGATGAGAGAGTTCCCGAGCGCGCCGATGGTGTCCCAGCGCTGCTGGTCGGTCATCAAGAAAAGGATATTGGGGCGCTGCACGTGGATAGCAATATATCAAGGGGTTTATCGCCGAGTCGAAAGGCAATGGAAATCGCGCCCGTCGTGTTACCCTAGCGCCCGATGGTCCAATCCCTCGAAGACTTGGAAGGTTATCTGCGACGGCTCGAGCGTCGCTTCGAGCGGCTGGAGGACGGCACGTTCCTGGTGGCTGGGTCGCCGGATCAGCCGCCGCTCGCGCTGCGACTCGCGCCTCCGGTGCTGGTGGTCCAGGTGCAAATCAGCAAATTGGCGGCGGGGGACGTCCAACAACGGGCGAAGCTGTTCGAAAAGCTGCTGGAGCTCAACGCCACGGACTTATTGCATGCGGCGTATGGGCTGGAAGCGGGCAACATCGTGCTCAGCGCCGCGCTGCCTCTGGAACATCTCGACTTGAACGAGCTCGAGGCTGTGCTGGCGGACGTCGACATGGCCCTCGACCACCACATCCCGGTGCTGCGCGCGCTCGCCGGCAACTCGAAATAGGTTCTGGTCATGGGTATTTTTGCACGACTTGCCACACTCATCAAATCCAATCTCAACGATCTGATCAGCCGCTCCGAGGATCCGGAGAAGATGTTGAATCAGATCGTGATGGATATGAACACCCAGCTTCTTGAGGCGAAGAAGCAGGTAGCAAGTACCATCGCCGATGAGAAGCGGCTCGCCAAGCAAGCTGAACAAGAGGCGGCGAACGCAGCCGAGTGGGAGCGTCGCGCAAGCATGGCAGTGCGTGCGAACGACGACAACCTGGCCCGGGAGGCGCTGGCGCGAAAGCGCGAGCACGAGCAGATGTCATTGCAGTTTCAAGAACAGTGGCAGAAGCAAAAGCAGGCGGTGGACCAGCTGAAGCTCGCGCTCCGAGCGCTCAATACCAAGATCGAAGAAGCCAAGCGCAAGAAGAACCTCTTGATTGCGCGAAAGAAACGAGCAGAGGCTCAAAAGGCCATCCACGAGACCATGGGGGGTCTACGCAATGCCAGCGCCTTCGAGACCTTCGACCGCATGGCCGTGAAGATCGACCAGATCGAAGCGGAGGCCGAGGCGGGCGCCGAGCTCGCCGAAGAGGCCACCGGGGATGTGCTCGCGCACAAGTTCAGTCAGCTGGAGGCAACCCAGGGCTCGGAGGAGGACCTTACGGCGTTGAAGCGCAAGATGGGGATTCTGCCGCCCGAGCCCGCCGCGGAGCCCACCCGGCCGGTGCGCGTTGCCGAAGAAGCCCGCGTGGACGCCGAACAGGCGGAAAAAGACCAGCTCGCGCAAGCGCTGGCGGAGCTCGAG
>DASXTY010000575.1:0-1513 GCA_036505155.1 Polyangiaceae bacterium
CCTTTGCGGATTTGAAGCGACACGTGATCCACGGCTACGAAGGCGCCAAATGTTTTCACCAGGTCGCGGGTCTCGACAGCCTGGCTCTCGTTTGGCAGTTTCTCGTGGGGCGGGCTCTCCTTTGGGTGGTTTTGGCTTGCCCGGCCGCTCTGGCTTGTCCTGCCCTGGTCTGCCCTGCCCTGGTCTGCCCGGCCCTGGTCTGCCGGCATTATTCTCGCTCCGACTTCTTGATCAGGTCCACAAACGCCGCTTCGAGCGTCGGCAGACTGCCTTTCACCGCCTCCGGCGAGTCACAGCGGATGAGCGAGCCCTTGTGCAGCAGGCCCACGCGATTGCATCGCTCGGCCTCATCCAGATAAGCGGTCGCCATGAAGATGGTGATGCCGTCTTTCATTAGTTGATAGAGGATGGTCCAGAAGTCGCGGCGGGAGACCGGATCGACGCCGTTGGTTGGCTCGTCGAGGAACAGAATCTCCGGGCGGTGCAGCAGCGTGCACATCAGCGCCAGCTTTTGCTTCATGCCTCCCGAAAGCCGCCTGGCCTGGCGTGCGCGGAACGGTTCCATGCGGGTCATGCGCAGCAAGCCCGGCAACATCTCGGCGCGCTCGCGGGGTGTGATGCCGAACAAGTCTGCGTAGAATTCCATGTTTTCGTCTACGGTCAGGTCGCCGTATAACCCGAAGCGCTGCGCCATGTAGCCGATGCGGTCTTTTACCGCTTCCGGCTCGCGCGTCACGTCGTGCCCCGCCACTCGAGCTTCTCCTTCGGTGGGATCCATTAACCCGCACAGCAGCCGGAGCGTGGTGGTTTTGCCGGCGCCATCGGGACCGACCAGTCCGAAGATCTCGCCCTTTGCAATCTCGAGGTTCAGGTGGTCGACCGCCGTCAACGCGTCGAAACGCCGCGTCAGGTCGCGGGTGTGGATGATCGGCTCCATCAGCTCTGCTCGGGCAAAAGCTCGGCGTCGGCTGGCATGTTGGATTTGAGCTCGTGCTGCGGGTTTTCGACTTCTATCTTGATGCGATAGACCAGCTTTACGCGCTCTTCGGTGGTTTGGATCTGCTTGGGCGTGAATTCGGCTTCGGACGAAATGAAAGTCACCCGGCCCCAATAAACCTTGCCTTTGTATGAATCGGTGGTGATCTTCGCCTTTGAGCCGAGCTTCACGCGGCCCAGGTCGCGCTCGTTGATATAGCCGCGAAGCCACGGATGGTCGTTATCGCCGATGGTGACCACCGTGGTGCCCGCGGCCAGTACTTCACCGACGTCAGCGGACTTCACCAGGACCACGCCACTCGCCGGCGAGGCCACAACCGTGTCCGCAAGCTGCGAATCGATCAAAGCGGTCTGGGCGCGCGAGCGATCAATTTCGGCGCGCCGCGTTGTCAGCTCCTGCTCGCGCCGCCTCAGCTCGAGCCGGTTGGCTTCCGCCGATTTCACCGCACCGCGAGCCCGATCCAGTTGCCCGGCGGCGCCATCGATCTGCTCCTTGCGAGGTCCCTCGAGCACGAGC
>DASXTY010000576.1:0-4959 GCA_036505155.1 Polyangiaceae bacterium
ACAGCCCCCGGTTCTTTCTTCAAAAGCTCGAAATAAAAGCTTGAAAGTTGGGCCGAAACTAAAAGAGCCAGCTTACCACCTGGACCCGCACCTCCGACCCCTGTCGCAGCGGGAAGCGTTGCAGCTCCAGCGGGCTGTACAGATCCCGCACATCGACCGCCGGCAGATTCAGCGTCAACGCGCGCGGTGTCACGCCCAAGAGCCCGGGAGCGACCATGGCCCGGGGTGGCGGCGGTTCTGCGCCCTCGGGACCTTTGTCTTCCAGATATTCTTTCGGAGGCTCGTACGCCGTCGCATTGAGCACCGCCACAGTCGTGGGGATGATGAGCGCCATGCCTCCCGCCAAGAGCAACATGTTCGCCCTCGGGTCGCCGGTTTTCTCAAGATAATATCCTCCGATGCCACCGCCCACGCCCCCCGCCACGCCCCCCAACAAATACGCCCAGGCCGGCTGCAGGTCCAACGCCGCCTCGACCAAAAGCACGACTTCACCTCCGAGCAGGACCCCTCCGGTGATGCCTTTGCCGGTTGGACTCGCTTCTGGCTTTCCAATGGCTTGTCCGCTGACAGCGAACCCGCTGACCGCAGTGGCACACAAGATAGCCCGAGCGATTCTGTGAAGCATCAAAAAGTTCCTTTTTTTCCGAACGACCCCACACAAAGTCGAGGCGCGCGTTGCGAAAGCATATCATGTGGAGCGACCGAATGAAGAACCTCGCTGGTCGACATGGCATGGGGACGACCGCTCGCTAGTTATTGCGGCCGCGCGGCAATACAGAGCTCCGCCCTGGTCGTGATCGCAGGCCTCAGCGCGGGAGCGATCCGCCTTTTGCCGTGGGTCTTGGCTCGCGAAATCCCCCTCACAGTTACCTGGCCGTTCGCCAAGGCGTTGGTTGCGGTTGCCATCGAAACCGCCCTGCTGGTGGGGCTGCCGAGCGGGTTCGCTTTTGGGGCGGGAAAGTTCAACGAGCGCGGCGAGGCGCGCGCTTTGTTCTGCCTGGGGGCCACCCCCGCGGCCCTGGCGCTCAGCGGTTGGCGTGTCCTGCTAGTGCTCGGCGCGGTGATTTGGATCCCCAGCATGGCCTGGGAGCCGCGCGCAGACCCGCCTGGACGGTTGGCGGCGCAACTCATCGAAGGAGGTCAAAAGTCTTGCACATCGGTGACTGCTCCCCGGGCGGTGCTGGTGCCGCTGGTCGGAGTGACTTGGCTTTGTTTTCCTGGCCGAGCGCCGCGCGTGGTCGGGCCTCTGCCCGGTGCCGCCCGCGCATGGTTCAGTGCAACGGCGCTTTACCCAAGCGACGACTTGCAGCGTTTCGAGCTGACCGACCTCCGACTGGCAACCGGCACCGCTCCCGATCTTCAGCTGGTTGTCCATCGTGCAACCATAACCGGCCTTCCAAGTTGGGGGCGATCGGTGAAGCTGCCGGGCATCTTGCGCGCGGCGTTATTGAGCTTCAGCGCGATTCTACTTTCACTCACAGCAAGCTGGCTTGTATTGCGAAGGCAATCCGGCGGTCGTCTGGGCGCCACCCTCTCCGGAGCCGTGCCCGCGTTGGTCTCGTTCGGCGCTCTGCACTGGGTGGACGATCACGTGGGCGAGGGATGGTCGTACCTGATGGTGCCCGTAGCCGGCCTACTGGTTGCAATCGGCTGGGCGCTGCTGTTCCGACTGGAGAAGAGCTTCCTTTCTCGTGTGTGGCCACGTCCCCGCCGGCCCGAAAAATAGTCAGTGCATTGCAGCCGGTCGGGTAGAGTGATAGGGAAAGCCACAAATCATGCCAGTTTTGGCGGTCGGCATTTGGCAGCTGCTCATTATCTTGCTCATCGTGGTACTACTCTTCGGCACCGGCCGGCTCTCCGAGGTCGGCAAAGGAATTGGTGAAGGCATTCGGAACTTCAAGCGCGGTTTGGCTGGAGATTTCGATGCAGAAAAACCGTCCCCGGAAGCGACGCGCCCCGACGACCAGAAGACATCGGAGAAAGAGCCCTTGCAGCTTCCGCCCAAAGATCCTAGCCATGAGGCCTCCGTCCACTCGAGCGAGAAGGACCGTCAGGCATAACCGCCATGTCTAAGAAACTTGCGCGCCGGCTCGAGGCGGTTGCTCCGAGCGCGACCCTCGCCATGACCGCACGCGCTGCTGAGCTGAAGCAGCAGGGTCGAAAGATCTACACTTTCGGGGTAGGCGAACCCGATTTTCCCACTCCCGCGTTCATTCAGGAAGCTGCGGCAAAAGCGCTGGCGAGCTCGTCTCACTACACCAACGTAACCGGTACAGCTTCGCTGAAGAGCGCCATCTGCGTAGCCACCGAACGGGACCGCGGATGGACTCCGAGTCCTGACATGATAACGGTGAGCGTCGGAGCCAAACACGCGCTCTTCAACCTGGCCCTGGTCCTGTACGAGCCGGGCGACGAAGTGGTGATTCCGGCTCCGTATTGGGTGAGCTATCCGGAACAGGTACGGCTTTTTGGAGCGGAGCCCCGCGTGGTGAAGACGCAGCCGGAAAATGGCTGGCGACTTACGCCGGAAGAGCTCGCTGCTTCGCTCAACGAAAAGACCAAAGCGGTCATCTTGTGCACCCCATCTAATCCGACCGGAGCTGCTTACGATCGCGATGAGCTCCTGGCGTTGGCCAAGGTTCTCGGCGGCTCCGACGCGTACATCATCGTCGATGAAATCTACGGTGAGCTGGTTTATGACGGCTTTCGGCACGTCTCGCTGGCAAAGATCGCCCCGGAGCTCAAGGACCGCCTCATCGTCATCGACGGGGTGAGCAAAACCTACGCCATGACGGGCTGGCGGATTGGCTGGTCGATCTCTCCGCCGCACATCGCACGCGAGCTTGGGAAAGTGCAGGGCCAGTCCACCACCAACCCGACCGCTGTGGCGCAGGCGGCTGCGGAAGCGGCATTGCTCGGCCCTCGCGATGAAGTCGAACGCATGCGCGAAGTCTTTGCTCGCCGCCGCACCCGAATGGTGCAGGGGCTGAACGGCATTCCGAGGGTGCGCTGCGACTTGCCGCGCGGCGCCTTCTACGCTTTCGCCGACGTCTCCGGGCTTTACGGAATCGCGCACGGCGGCAAGGTTTTGCAAAGCGCGGACGACGTATCGCTCTGGCAGCTCGGCGTTTGCGGCATTGCGGCCGTCGCGGGCGAGCCATTTGGCGCACCGGGCTACATTCGGTACACCTATGCCGCCTCCGAGAGCGTCATCGAAGAAGCACTGGCGGCTCTGCGAGAAGCGGTCCGGGTCGCCGAGCGCGCCTAGGTGAGATGCGTGTCGATTTTCGTGGACGGCACCAGCACCGCTCGGAGCGCTCCGAGCGCCCGTTTTCCTCGCGAGGCGTTGGGATTCGCGGGTGCCCTGATAGAACTGACGAAGCCGTCGGTAACGCGCATGGTCATGGTTTCCATGGCGTGTGGGGCCCTGCTCGCCCCGGGGCCCATCCGTTTGCTCAAGCTGTGCGGTGCGCTGCTCGCCACCGCCCTTGTGGTCGGCGCCGCAAACGCCCTCAACATGGTGCTCGAACGGCATGCTGACGCCGCCATGGAGCGCACGCGCACACGGCCGTTACCCACCGGTCGCATTTCGCCCGAGGTCGCGCTCGGCTTCGGAGTTTTAGCCGCTTGCGTCGGCGTGACGCTGCTCGCTTTCGTGGCAAATGCGCTAACGGCGCTCTTGGCCGCTGCGGCCCTGCTCATTTATGTGCTCGGCTACACACCGCTAAAGCGAGTAAGTCACCTGGCGCTTCAGGTCGGGGCAGTGCCGGGCGCAATTCCGCCGCTGCTCGGTTGGAGCAGCGTTACCGGTTCGCTCACCGCTTCATCATTCACGCTTTTTCTGATCCTCTACACTTGGCAGCTGCCACACTTTCTCGCAATAGCGATCTTTCGTCTTCGCGACTACGAGCGGGCCGGAGTTCGCGTGTTGCCCGCTGTGCGCGGCGTTAACGCGGCGGCGCGGAGCATCCTCTTTTACCAAGTCCTGCTTTTGGTGGTAAGTTGGCTGCCCGGGCTGGTGGGTCTCGGTGGCCGCGCGTATCTGGCCAGCGCCACCCTGCTCGGCGTGGTCTTCTTATGCTTCGGAGTATTTGGAAGACGCGGATCGGAAAGCGTTTGGGCGCGGCGTCTTTTCGTTGCCTCACTCGTATACCTGGTAGGCCTTCTGGGCTCCTTGGTGCTGTGCTGGTATTGGTTCCGCGGGCTACCGAGCTTGGTATAGCTGTCGATTCAGCCGCTGGCAGGCACGTGCTCAACCGCCGTTGGCGGACACGTGCTGGCAATCGAAGATGACCCGTTCTAGCTGACCGATACCATCGTGCTTGCGGAAGACTTCGCCCAGGCGAGAGGCCCTCTCGCACAGGCTCTCCTCTCCGGTGGCTGTGAAAAACACCACGCGCTGTACCCTCTTTTCCTGTAGCAATTCCGCGGCGAGGTCGACTCCGCTGCCGTCCGGGAGTTCGACGTCGAAGATGCCGCAGTCGAAGTCCTGGTCGAGACGCCGGGCAGCGCTGCAGCTGCCTGCAGACTCAACGGTGCGTCCGTGGAGCTTCACCAACCGGCAAATGGCGCGCGCCAGAGCGGGCTCGTCCTCGACGACGAGGATTTTTGCAACGGTCTCAGCGTGTTCGGCTGACATTGAATTCGCGTGACATGAGGGCACGTAGTTGAGCGCCGACGGCCTGTCAACTAGACTGAGGGGTTTTCCATTTTTCAGCCGTTTTGCGCGGCCCGTGCGCGTCCGGGGCCCCGCGTGCCTGACCCGGCCATGGTGCGGTTACTGTCCCTTGAAACCGTTCGCGGATCTCGGTGTGGAGACCTGGGTTTTTGTGGCTCCATTTGCATTCGCGGAAAAATATCGGTAATTTTGAATTCCTTCCGGGTGATCCACTGCGAGTCCCGGAACGACCATACTTTTTTAGGAGAACCAAAATGTTGAACGGTGCGGGCGTCAGGGTG
>DASXTY010000577.1:0-6888 GCA_036505155.1 Polyangiaceae bacterium
CGGGCAACAAATGGTGAAACTGAAACACGAAACCAATTTCGCGGTTTCGGACCGAAGCCAGCCGGGATGCGCTCATCGTGGTGAGCTCCTCGCCGGCCAGGCGTATTCGCCCTGAGCTCGGCAGGTCGAGCGTCCCCATGCAGTGCAACAAGGTGCTCTTTCCGGCTCCGGACGGACCCACCACCGCCAGGATTTCGCCCGGGTAGACGTTGAGATCGATGCCTTTGAGCACGTGCAAAGGCTGCCCCATGTGCTCGAAAGTCTTGTGTAAATCCTGGATGATGACCAGTGCTTCGGACACTTCGTGCCTCATTCGTATCGGATGCCGTCGACCGGGCGCAAGCGGCTGGCGGCCAGCGCAGGGTAAATAGTGGCAATGGTGGTGATGGCCATGGCGCTCAGCGCCACCAAAGTGTAGTCGAGTGGATCTACCGAGATGGGCAAGCGATCGACGTAATACACATCGGGATCCAAGCGCACGCCAAACGACAATAAGCCCAGCGTGACTGCCAGGCCGGTGACGACCCCGCAGACGGTTCCGATTCCGCCGATCAACATGCCTTCGGTCATGAAGATCCTCAAGATGGCTTCGTCGGTGGTTCCCAGAGCTTTGAGAATCGCGATTTCCTTGCTCTTCTCGGTGACCATCAAGAGCAAAGTGCAGATGATGCAAAAGCTGGCTACTGCGATAGCAATGGAGAGGATAATGAACGTCGCAATTTTTTCCAGCTTCAGGGCGGAGAACAGATTGCGATTCATCTCTTTCCAGTCACGCACCCGCACGTCGGTTCGATTCAGCGAGTCGTTGATGCGCTGGCGCACCGAAGTGGCCTGTTCCGTGTCGTTGGCTTTGATCTCCAGAGCCGTGACCCGCCCCTCGAGCTCCAGAAACTGCTGGGCGTTCTCCAGGTTCATGTAGACGTGACTCTGGTCATATTCGTACATGCCGCTGTAAAAGATGGCCGCAATGCGGAAGCGACGGCTCTTGGGCACCACGCCCATTGGGGTAAGATCCCCAATCGAGGAAACCAGCGTTATGTCGTCCCCCACGTACACGTGCAATGTCTTTGCCAGCTCACGGCCGACGATGAGCCCCGGATAAGTGTCCTCGGGGCGCAAGACTTCTTTTACGTCCGGATCCAGATCCGGATTCTCAAAAGCCTGAAATTCCGGCCCTTTCAAGTAAATTTCCCCGCCGGCTCCAATACCGATGGGCTCTTCGGGAGGCAAGTGGGCAAGCTTGTCGGGTTTGACCAAATATTCGAATTTGCCGACCTCGATGTTCTGCAATAGGTCGATGACGGTGCCAATCGTGACGGGATCCACCCCGCGCACGATGACCCCGGCGGTGTTCGAGGAGCTTGAGGCCATGGCCTCTCCGGCCGCGATGGGCGTGGCGGCCCGCACCCCTTGAACTAGGCGCGCATCGTTCAAAAGCTCGCGCCACCGGTCAAATCCGCCCGGCTGTTCGCCTTCAATGGTCACGTGGGCGTTGTTGCCCAAAATTTTCCGCTTCAAATCGGCGCCGAAGCCTCCCATGATGGAAACCACCGCGCACAGCGCCAGCGAGCTCAGCGCCACGCCCGTGATGGAGAGAATGGAGATGGCGGTCAGAAAGCCGCTCTTTTGTGCTCTCACGTGTCGGCTGGCGATGTAGGGCACGAAACCGGAAAGCTCCAGGCGGTCCATCAAGCGCTCCATCACGATGGCCACCGAACCCAGCGCGAAACCCATCCCGCAGACTGCCGCGCCCACGCGCACGAATTGATGCCATAGAACGAAGTAGCTGCCGCGCGGCTCGGGAAGCATTCTGGCCCAAGCACCTAGACCCAATAATCCGGCAGCGCACACGCCGGTGAGTAAGTTGCGGAGCAGGTGTCCCCGCCTGCCGCGGCCGAAGCGTCTCAAGCCTAGGAACACCACACATACGATCACCAGGGCGATCGCTGCCACGACCGCAATCCGCCCCCCGAGCCCCATTGCGAACCAGACGCGCGCGAAGAAATTGAGCGCCTTCGCCGTCGGTTTGCCCGGCGCGAACGCGGCAATGGAGAAAGAAACATTGGGCATGCTGCTGATCATGAACCGTCCGGTGAGCGGGATTAATAGCTCAGCTTTCAGGCCTGAGAAGGGGAAAGGCTATCACGTCGCGAATGGACGGTTGGCCGGTGAGCAGCATGCACAGTCGATCGACGCCGAGGCCGAAGCCGGCTGCCGGTGGCATTCCGTGCTCCAGCGCCATGATGTAGTCGGAGTCGTAATCCATGGTTTCTCGAGCGCCGCGTTCCCTCCTTTTCAGCTGCTCTCGAAAGCGAGCGGCTTGGTCCTCCGGATCGTTGAGCTCGCTGAAGGCGTTGCACAGCTCGCGAGCTTCCACGAAAAGCTCGAAGCGATCGACCAGGGTTGGGTCTCGGTCCTTACCGCGAGCCAGCGGCGAAACCTCGGCCGGATAGTCCAGGATGAAAACCGGCCGGCTCAGCGCATTGTCCCGGCAGCGGTAGTCCTGCGATAGGAAGGGCTCAGCCAGGTACTCGTAAGCGACGAACAAGCGCTCCCCCGGGCTGTCGCAATCAGTCAGAGCAGAACGCAGGTTGAGCCAATCGATGGCGCCGGCGCGCGCAGATCGAGTGCGGAGATCCGAAACCAGAGCATCGGCGCTGGCGAGCGCTTTAGAATCCCCGCCTTCGCCCGGGGAGGCGAGCTCTTCGAGTCTCGAGACCAGGTCGCGGGGGAGCTCGGCTCTTTCGAGCGCGTTCTCGAGCGCCGAGCGAAGAGTGACGCGTGCGAACGGCTCCTCCAGCGTGAAGGGCCGCTCCGCGCGCCATCGCTCGTAGGTTTCGCCCAGGCCGGCTTGACCCAGGCCGTTCCCCAACATGCCGTCCACGTCCCGCAACATGTTTTCCGTCATCGGCATCAGCGTTTCATAAGTGGCGTACGCCTGATAGAACTCCAGCATCGTGAACTCGGGGTTGTGCCGGGTGCTCACCCCTTCATTGCGGTAGCAACGCCCTATCTCGTAGACGCGCTCGAAGCCACCGACCAGGAGCCGTTTCAGATAGAGCTCCGGCGCAATCCTCAGGTACAATCGGAGATCGAGCGCGTTGTGATGGGTGGTGAACGGCTGTGCCGCCGCTCCGCCGATCAAGCCGTGCAGCGTGGGAGTCTCGACTTCTAGGAAATCTCGCCGATCCAGGAAATCTCGCAGTCCTTGCACGAGCAGGGAACGCGCCCGGAGCACCGCGGACGCCTCGCTATTACTAACCAGATCCAGGTAGCGCCGACGGTGCCGGAGGTCGGCGTCTGCAAGCCCGTGCCATTTGTCCGGCAGCGGCCGCACCGCTTTGGTGAGGAGGCGCAGTTGCCGGAGCTCGACCGTGAGCTCACCGGTTTGGGTAACCATTATTTTGCCGCGCACTTCCACGTGATCGCCCAGGTCGATTTCGTCGAGCCGGGAAAACCCCTCCCCCAACCGGTCCTTCCGCGCGAAAAGCTGGATCTCCCCGGTGACGTCGCGAAGCTTCAAGAACGACACCTTGCCGAAATCGCGCCGCGCCACCAGTCGTCCCATCAGATGCCAGTCTCTTTCGGCGCTCAGCTCGCGAACCCGGCCGGGTTCGTAGCGCTGCGCCGATCGTGGCTCGAGCAGCGCAGCTTCGAAGCTTGCTCGTATCGCACTGGTCAAACAGCGATCGGAAGCGTCCACATCGTTGGCGAAGGGGTTTTCCCCCCGCGCGCGCACCCGCGCCGCTTTCTCTCTACGGGTTGCAATAAGCGCCTCTTCCCCACCAACGCCGTGGGCGTCGTTCTCCGGGGACTTTCCGGGGGACATGCGGGCCTGAAGTAGCGCGATTGCCCGCAGTCGTCCAGCCAAGGGGACCTACTCGGCCGCGGTCATTCCCGCTCTTTCGGCGTTCTGCAAGAGATACGCTTCGATGAAACCGTCGAGCTCACCGTCCAGAACCGCATCCACATCGCCCATTTCGTATTCCGTGCGAAGGTCTTTGATGAGTCGATATGGTTGCAGGACGTAGCTGCGGATCTGATTCCCCCAAGCGATCTGCCCCTTTGCATTCTGATACTTCTGCTGTTCTTCGTCCCGCTTGGCTTGCTCCAAATCGTAGAGCTTGGCCTTGAGCATCTTCAGGGCCATGCGGCGGTTCTGGTGCTGGCTGCGCTCGGCGCGACATACCACCACCAAACCGCTCGGGATGTGCTTCATGCGCACTGCGGTTTCGACCTTGTTGACGTTTTGCCCTCCCTTTCCGCCCGCGCGCATGGTGGTGATTTCGAGGTCGCTTTCTTTGACCTCGATGTCGACTTCGTCTTCGATGTCCGGGGTCACTTCCACCGCAGCGAAACTGGTGTGTCGTCGCGCGTTGGCGTCGAACGGACTGATGCGCACCAGCCGATGCACGCCCACCTCGGCACGCAAGTACCCAAATGAGTTCTGTCCGCTGGCGATGAACGAAGCGCCGTCGATGCCGGCTTCATCACCAGCCTGGTAATCGATGATCTCGGTTCCAAAGCCATGCCGCTCGCACCAGCGCAGGTACATCCTGAGCAGCATCGCCGCCCAGTCTTTGGCTTCGGTGCCCCCGGTCCCCGGATGAATGCTGACAATTGCATTAGCGTGATCCACCGGACCGGATAACATGCGCTTCAGCTCTACCTCGCGCACCCGCTCGGCGAGCTGTTTGGACTGCTGCTCCGCGTCGCGCAGCGCTGTTTCGTCGCCCTCGGCCGCGCCGAGCTCGAGATACTCGATGGCATCTTCGACCGAACGACACAGCGACTCGGCGAGCTCGATCTTCTCATTGAGCGTCGCGCGCCGCCGCATTGCAGCCTGCGCCCTCGCCTGATTGCTCCAAAAATCGGGCGACCCGGCGTTTCGGTCGAGCTCGTCTATTTCCTTCTTGAGCGCCGCGACGTCAAAGAGACCCCCTTAGCGCCTCGACGCGCCGTTTGAGTTCCTGAAGGCTGCTGCGGGTTTCCGAGAGCATGGCGACAAGGTTAGCCGCAGCGGACCCCTGCGGCCAGAAAAAACGGTGCGTCTTGCCGAGCTCTGGGGCGCGTGTTTGAATGCCTCGAAAAGTGAGGCGTCTTACTTAATAGGGTCTCGGTGCACAAGGTTTTTGCCACGCTGCTGCTGATTGGCTCCGCGGCCTGCAGCGGCAGTGGGGCGGGCAGCACGGGCGGGTCCGGTGCCAGTGCGGGCGCTACCAGCGGTGGCTTGAGCGGCATCGGCGGCGCAGTCGGCGGCGCCATGAGCGCCGGAGGCACGGGCGGCACCGTGGCATCGAGCGGAACCGGAGGCTTGGTGACCGGAGGCGCCGGCGGTGTCGTACCCAAAGGCGCGCGTCTCTTCGGTATCGATACGCAAGCCGCTTCTGACAACGACTACGACAAGGCGCTCACCGTCGCGCAAAGCGCGGGCATCGAATTCGTGTCCCTCACGGTTTTGTGGGAACAGATGGAAACCACTCCTGGCGTCTTCAATCCGGCGTTCAACGCGCTGGCCATCTCGGAAGCCTATTACCCGGCTAGGAACCTTCGCATCGGACTTTCCATCGCTTCGCCGCTCGACACCAACGGGCGCCATTTGCCCGCGGATCTTGCGACCCTCCCGCTCGACGACCCACAAGTCATTGCTCGCTTCAAACAGTTCGTCGATTGGGCGTTTGCGCAGATTCCAACCCTGGGGCTGGTCTACATCTCCATTGGCAACGAAGTGGATAGCCCTCTTGGTGCGAACCCCACCGAATGGGGGCGATATACGACTTTCTTCAATGCGGTCGCGCCCTACGTGCGCGCAAAGCGCCCGGGTGTGCCGGTCGGCACCAAGATGCAGTTCTCGGGGCTTACCGGCGCGGACAGCAGCCTAGCGCAGGCGCACAACACGAATGCCGATGGCGTGTTCGTCAATCACTATCCCCTGCAAGGCGACTTCCAGGTTCGCGCGCCCGACGTCATCAACGGCGACATGGACGCTTTGGTCGCGCTCTATCCGGGGCGGCGCATCTTTTTCACAGAGCTCGGGTACCCTTCCAGCCCCGCTTGTTCCAGCAGCGAAAACCTTCAGCGCGACTTTTATCTTCAAGTATTTCGCGCCTGGGATGCACGCACTGGATCGATCGGGCTGATCCAGATTGACTGGCTGCACGATATTGCGCCCGCTAAAATCGACGAATTTACCCTTTATTACGGCCTCGCAACCGCCGGTTTCAAAGGCTATCTGGGCTCACTCGGGATCCGCACCTACGATGGCGTGGACAAGCCGGCCTTTGTCACGGTGAAGGCCGAAGCGGCACTGCGCGGCTGGTAGAGCGATTCGTTGTTTTGGCGCTTTGCGCTTCTTCGGCGTCAATCGCGGCGCCGAACCACCCGCCGGTCATGACGTCCAGCAGTGCCTCGGCTTGAAACGCATCCAGTAGCAACGAGGCGCGTTGTTCAGGTGTGAGCAGCGGATCGTCGGCCTCGAGCCGGGCGCGCTGCCAGCTCACCACCGTCTTTACCACCCGTTCGACCAGGCCGGATAGGTCGCGATGTCGCTCGGCACGAAGCCGCTCGATGCTGAGCTCCTCCATTGCAAAGAGCAGTCGATCCAATCGCCACGTGAGCTGCGCCTCGAACGATAGCCCGACGCCCCCCGCACGCGTGTAGCGATACGGGTCGCTTTGCGTGGGAGTCAGCCTGAGCGATTCGTCGGTGGAACGCTCCGCGCGCAGCCGGAGCTCGGGCAGCGCTGCAGAAGTGTGCGCCCGTCGGCGGAGTGACTCCACGCGGCGTAGACTTGACGGTCCGCCGGCCACGCGCAGGGCCGCGCGCACCGCGTCTCGCACCAGTCGGCGTTCGAATGCTGTCGGCCGCCATGAGAGTAGCTGCGGCGCG
>DASXTY010000578.1:0-1887 GCA_036505155.1 Polyangiaceae bacterium
CCGGCACTACGCGCCTCTTGACCTCAGCGGCGGTGACCTTTCGCGCCCTCGCCTTGTCGGGCCTTTGCTTATCCCTGACCAATTATTGTCGGATTAAGGCTAACACCTCCGCATCTCGTTCAGCGCCACGACCGAAAGCTCGCTGAAGAGCTTCAGGATTCGCGCTTGTCCTCGCTCGTGTACTTCGCCTTCGCGAGCGTTGGTTCAGAGTGACGAGCTTATCGAGCTAACAGGACCCAGATCCCTGACAGAAAGGCAGGCGGTTCGATTGATTCGGGTACGAAAGCGTGGACCTCTGGCCCACGAGAACTGGCGTAACCTTTCCTGGTACAAAGGGCGTTGTGGCCGAGAAAGCGATCGTATACTCTCAGAGACTTGGGCGACGCCTAAAGAGTTGGCTGCGTGAGGTAGAGGTAGTTTCACATGGGAAAAGCGGAGGCTTCTGTTGAGGAAGGTTGGCAAGATTGAGCGCGGGGAGGTGCAACTGCCAGAAATGCAACGGCGCTACGTTTGGCGCTCGACTCGCGTGCGCGACCTACTGGACTCGCTGTACCGCGGCGCGGAGCTCGGATGAGGATCCCTCGCGGAGCATGGGCCCTGGTAAAGGAAGTGGCGCGCCACGTATTGCGGCGGCCGGTGATTGCCATTGGAGCCGCCGCGCGCGCGCCCGACGGACGCTGGCTGCTGGTGCGTCGCACCGATACCGGGCAGTGGGCGCTCCCGGGAGGCACTCTGGAATGGGGCGAGAGGCTCCGCCACGCCATTCAGCGTGAGCTGGCTGAGGAGGCGGGAGTCGACGTCCTCGAGCTGGGTCAAATCTCGGGCGTGTATTCGGCGCCGGAGCGGGACGAGCGATTCCACACGGTAATGGTGGTCGTGCACGCGGAAGTGAGTTTCCCCAAGCGTGGACCTTTGAATCCACTCGAGATCGCCGACGTCGGCTTGTTCTCGGACGGTGAGTTACCTCAGGAACTAGCGCACGGCATGACCGACATGCTGCGTGATGCGCGAGCTGGTCGCTCAGTGTGGGAATGAGAGGTGTGGGAATGAGAGCCCAGAAGCTGTGACCGAACTCGAGCTCGAGGAGAGTGAAAGCGTAGTGGAGCGCGGCACCTGCAAAGTGATCTGGTTCTTGCGCCGTAACGACGCGTGGATAAGAGCTCCGCGGTGGCCGGGGGCGGTGGTCAAAACACTGCCGTCCGGCGCCGGCACGGTTTGGCAGGTGCGGATCGCGTTGGGGGCGGAGGTGGGAACGCGCCTGCTTCGCGTTGAGGTACGTCCGGCGCCGATTCGGCGACAAACCCCGCTCGAATACCTGGAGAAAACGCCGCCGCGGCGAGAGCGAACCAAGCGCGCCTATTTCCGAGTCGGGGTTCAGGGCAAGCTCGAGCGTGAGGTGTAAGAGGCGGGCGCAACCCTTACCGGGTCGGGCGCTCGATCTGCTCTTTTAGGGCCAAGATCTCGCGGCGCACTCGCTCTTTGAGCTCAGGAACGTCACCCAACGTCATCCCCTGGGTCGAGATGGGTTCTCCCACCGTCAGCACACCCCGCGAATAGCCGGCCTTCCAGTCGTGTTTTCTAAGAGCGGTTCCGGTTCCCGCAACTGCCATGGGCAAGAGGTCCGCTCCGGTTTCGATGGCAAGGCGGAACGCGCCATCCCGAAATGGAAGCATCTCGGAGGTCGTGGAACGCGTCCCCTCGGGAAAGATCGCGATCGGCACTCCTCGTTCCAGCCAGTCGGCGCAGCGTTTCATTGCCGCCTTCGCCGATTGCGCCCTTCCCCGATGAACCGAAACGTGGCCCGCAAACCACATGGACCAGCCGAGGAACGGTATTCTGAATAAGCTGGCCTTCGCCAGCCACTTCACGTTCCAGGGAAGATGATAA
>DASXTY010000579.1:0-2744 GCA_036505155.1 Polyangiaceae bacterium
CGCGGCGTGCCGGTTTGTCCGGCGGGGATGTAGCCGCGCGCGGCGCGTCCCGTGACACCCAGCAGACGAACCAACACACCACCGGTTTCGCCTTTGATGACCTGCGCTTTGACGGTTGCGTTCCGCGCAATTTTTTGCGGCGCCTCGCCGGCGTGTTCGGGTTTTGGCGCGGGATGCAGCCCGAGCCGTTTGGTGCGAAGGTCGAAATGGTGCACCACCACTTCGATTTCTTGCCCCACGCTGAGCACTTCCTTCGGATGCTCGATATGCGTCAGCGTCAAGTCTGATATGTGAATGAGCCCCTCGATACCGGAGTCGACCTCGATGAAAGCGCCGAACTCCTCGAGGCGGGTGACCTTTCCCGAGTGCCGAGTTCCTGGCGCGTATTTCTGTTTGGCCTGCGCCCACGGATCTTCGATGAGCGCCTTTCGGCTGAGCCAGATTTTTCCTTTTTCGTCGATTTTTGCGATCTTGAGCTCCAGCTGATCGCCGGGTTTGAAAAGCTCGATCAGTTTGTCGTGCGAGTCGTGACTGGCCTCGGAGGCGTGCACCAGCCCCTCGAGATTTTCGGCCTCGGGCAGGGCCACGAAGACTCCCCATTCGACCACGGTACGAACCAGAGCCCGCACAACCTGGCCTTCCTCCAGCAAGCCCAGCGCTTGCTTATGCTTTTCGCGGGCCACGGCTTCCAGCATGGGCCGGCGCGTCACCACGATGTCGCGACCGGACTTTTGGTACTCGAGCACCTTGAAATCCAGCTGTTTGCCCAGCAGCGCGGTGAAGTTTGCGTTAGACGGGTGCAAGTCCATACCGGACGCCGGTGCGAAAGCCCGTAGACCGCCGATGTCCACCTCCACGCCACCTTTGATGACCCCGGTGACGAGGCCGCAAACCACTCCGCCGTCTTTTTTAGCCTGCTCCACCATGGGCCGGGTATCTTCTTCCCGAAGCGGCTTTCGCGTAAGCACTACCAACCCTCCACGCGAACCGTCGTTGTGGACGTGGGCGACGAAGCGATCGCCAACGGCGGGCACCAAATCATCGGGCTCCATTTCCGAGCGATCGAAGATGCCGAGCGCCTTGCCGGATAGATCCAGCATGATGGCCGTGTCGAGCACCGCCGTGACCTTGCCGAACACCTCCTCGCCGACATGGAACGGAGCTCGATCACTGGCTCGTCGGGGGTGCGGCGGCTTATCGTGACCCTCGCCGTTAGGAGCGTTCTTTCGTCGCCGCCTCCGCTTCGGTTTGGGCGACTCGGGAGCCGCCTTCTTTTGCCCCAGGTCCGCATCCAACACCGGATCGACTCCTGCTGAGTCGGAGCCGGCGTCTGCTGGACTCGCTGCGGGAGCCGCCGGAGAGTCGGCCGGCGCTTCCGGCTCCTGCTCTGCCTCCGGACGCGTTTCTTTGCCACCCGCTTCGTCGCCGTCAGCTGGTTGCGCGCTCGATGCGATCACGGCCGCTACGTCTCCATTTTGGGTCGTCGACACTACTCGGTCAAAAGTCGGGTCAAAGCCACCTGGCGAAAATCCGTTTTTCCAAAATGCGTATATCGCGACTGCCGCGCCACGCCAATCCGTCCCTGACATTGCTCGGTACTCCGAGCGGCCCCGTGGAAGTCCGGGTACTTTTCCGTGACATTTCGGCTCTTCAGCGCATGACCGGCAGACGGCGATTCACGCCTCCGCTCCGATCGATGGAAATTACACCACCTCCGTCGATGCCGGCCAGCTCTTCCACCAGGCGTTCCGCCACCTCGACGAAGGCCAACGCCCCGGGGGATCCCGGCGCGGCCTCGACGATGGGTGTTCCCGCGTCCCCCCATTCCCGCACTGACGGCGACAGCGGAATCTGGCCGAGCAGCGGCGCCCCCGCCATCTCTGCAACTTTCATCCCCCCGCCGCTCCCGAAGAGCTCATGACGTTTGTTGCATCCGTCACAGATGAAATAGCTCTGGTTCTCAACCACCCCCAAAATCGGGATTCCGACCTTGAGATTCATGGAGACCGCTTTGTACACGTCCTGAAGCGCAACTTCCTGGGGCGTGGTCACGATGAGCGCCCCGTTGCTCTGGAGCCTTTGGGACAGCGTCAGAGCAACGTCCCCCGTTCCGGGAGGCAAATCCAAGAGGAGATAATCGAGCTTTCCCCAGTCCACGTCTTTGAGAAACTGAAGCAGCGCTCCGTGCAGCATAGGCCCTCTCCACACCACCGCTGAGCGTGCATCTTCCAGCAAGAAGCCCATGCTCATCAGCTTCAGCCCAAAGCGCTGAAGCGGAATGATCTTTTTCCCGTCGCTCATCGGCTGTCCGGTGATTCCCAGCATGGTGGGAATGCTCGGCCCATAGATGTCGGCATCCAGCAGGCCCACTCGAGCGCCCATGCGCACCAGCGCCAAAGCTACATTGCTGGCCACGGTGCTCTTGCCGACGCCCCCTTTCCCGCTGAGCACCAACACCACGTTTTTGACCTCGGGAACCGGGTCTTCGGGGCCGACCACGCGACCCGGCGGGTCGACGTGCCACTCCAGCTTCACCGAGCGCACGCCCTGCACCGCGCCGGCGGCCCGTTCCACCTGCTCCCGGAGCTCCGAACGCTTCCGGTAAGCAGGGTTCTGCAATCTGAGAACCACTTTCGCATTACCGGATGCGTCGAGCTCGGCGTGCTCGAGCATGTCCAGCTCACCCAGCGGTCGTCCCTGCACCGGCTCCAGGACGCGCTCGAGCGCCGATGAGAGCGACGCAT
>DASXTY010000580.1:0-4123 GCA_036505155.1 Polyangiaceae bacterium
GGCTAAGTCGCTCCGAAGTCGGGTTGATGCAAAGGGCTCGGACCTAGAGCTCTACTTCGACCAGGCGTTCATCGAGAAGAAACTCGAACCCATCCGGCGCTCGGTCGAAGTGGCCCCGCTGGAAGCGGGCTTCGATATCGACTGGCTCAACCGAATCCAGGTAACTGAAGCCAGGCCCGGCACGCTGATCGACCTGGAGGTGCTAGGGAGGTTGCTGGTGCAGGCGGTCGAGAACCGACGGGCCCTATTTGAGCTTCCGCTACGTCGAAACGTGGAGCCGGGGTTCAGCACCGAACAAGCGAAAGCGCTGAACATCAAGGGGCTGGTGGCCCAGTTTACGACGCATCACCCCTGTTGCCAGGACCGGGTCAAAAACATTCACCGCATCGCTGACCTGGTGAACGGGTCCATCATCAAGCCCGGCGAGACTTTTTCCCTGAACCAGCTGGTGGGGCTTCGCACGGCGGACCGGGGATTCGTTTCCGCGCCCAGCATCGAAGACGGCGAAACGGTGGACGCCCTCGGCGGTGGAATCAGTCAATTTACTACCACCTTGTTCAATGCGGCCTACCTAGGCGGGTGCGAGCTTCTGGAGTGGCAGCCGCACACCTATTGGTTTTCGCGCTATCCGATGGGGCACGAAGCGACCCTCTCTTGGCCCAAGCCTGATCTGGTGTTTCGCAACGACTTCCGTTCCGGATTGCTGATACGGACTGCATACACCCCGACCAGTATCACAGTGAGACTTTTCGGAGATAACACCGACCGCAGAGTGAAGGTGGATGTCTCACCCCGGCGCGATATCACCGAGCCCGCCGTGGAGCTGATTCCCAACCCCAAACTTTCGC
This sequence comes from Polyangiaceae bacterium, assembly GCA_036505155.1. Taxonomy (GTDB): domain Bacteria; phylum Myxococcota_A; class Polyangia; order Polyangiales; family Polyangiaceae; genus DASXTY01. Next base: position 849 of record DASXTY010000580.1, read on the forward strand.
CGGAGCGTGAAAAAGTGACGGAGCGCGGCGAAGTGGGTTGGTCGGTACAGGTCACCCGAACCGTCACTTTTACCGACCGAGCGGCTCGAAACGAAGAGCGACGCGTAACCTACAAACCGCGGCCTCGGCGTATTCAGGTGCATCCCTGCCGCATCCCTCGCGGTGACCCCTCTTACACCGGTGAACCTTGCCCGGTCCCGTCGGACTCCTTCGAGCCTGAAACACCCGATACCGCCGGTACCGAAGCCGGGGAACGTTGATGCTTGCGATACGGCCGTCCGATTTACGACCCGAGCTCGAGTGGTGGCTGCCCGGCCCGCTGGCGGATGGCATTGAGCGCGGTCAGCACCCCCGGCAGGCCGACGATCCGGCGCTGCAAGCGTTTCTTTCCTGGAAAATCCAACAAGAATAACGACGCCAAGATGGTGAGCACTCCTTGGCCCGGCAAGACCAGCATCAGGACCCCGAGCAGAAGCAGAGTGATTCCGAGCGCATTCTTCGAGACCACGAATAGCACGTGCATCAGCGAGCGCCCCGGCGCGGTGGAAGCCGGCCGCGGGCGATGGCTGAAATAGTCCGCCGGGATGCGCGCCACGAACCAGGGAAGCCCGAGCGCGCTCAAAACGAACAGCAGCGTCGAGCCCACCACCAGTGCCACGAGCACGGCCGGCTGCAGAACCCAGCTCACCGGAGGCTCCAGCCACTGTGGCAGGTATCGCGCAAGCCGCTCTGGCATGACGAAACGTCAGTGGCTGCCGGAGCGAGCGGTCCGCGCCGCGAAAATCGCAGCCAGAGCCGCGCGGGCCTTGTTTCGCGTTTCCTTGGCCTCGAGCTCCGGCACGCTGTCGGCGACGATTCCGGCGCCCGCCGTCACCTCGAAGCGGCCGGCCCGCATCACCACGGTTCGAATGGCAATGGCAAAATCCAGATCGGTGCCGCGAGTGACATAACCCACTGCGCCTCCGTAACACCCCCGCGCCCTGGGTTCGAGCTCCCGAATGATTTGCATGGCGCGCACCTTCGGCGCTCCGCTCAGGGTTCCCGCCGGGAAAGTGGCGCGGAGCACATCCCAAGCACCTTTGTCTTTGGCCAACTCTCCTTCCACCTCGCTGACGATGTGCATCACATGACTGTAGCGCTCGACCACCATTTGCATCGGAATCCGAACCGATCCGGGCACTGCTACCCGCCCTACGTCGTTACGCGCCAGATCCACCAGCATGACGTGCTCAGCGCGCTCCTTGGGGTCGGCGAACATCTCTTCCGCCAGCGCCCGGTCGTGCTCCGGTGTGCGGCCGCGCTTGCGCGTCCCGGCAATGGGCCGAAGCGTGACTCGGCGGTTCTCGACTCGCACCAGCGTTTCGGGGCTCGCGCCGGCAACCGCCACCGCCGGCGCACCAGGTCGCTCCGGTAACTCCAATAAATACATGTAGGGTGCAGGAGAAAGAACCCGCAGGGCTCGGTACACATCAAACGGGTTGGCGCCGCCGACCGGGGTGGAAAACGTGCGCGCGAGCACCACTTGAAAGGCGTCGCCGGCGCGGATGTATTCCTTGATCCGCTCCACGCCCTCTCCGTATTGAGCCTCGTTCACGTCCACCTCCACATCTTCGGGAAGGGCAGCCGGGTCGGCCGGCGCGCAGGGGGCGAGCGGGGCCACCGAGGCGAGATCCCGCTCGGCGCGCTCCACATCCGACTGGTCCTTGGCTGCAATCACGGCCACGTGAGTGAGGTTATCGAAAACGATGACGGTGGCGTCGCCGATGAAACGTGCGATGGGTTGGTCCGCCGGCGACCATGGCTCGACCTTGGTGGCGTAGTGCACCATGTCGTAGGCGAGCATTCCCACCTGGCCCTGCGCGAATTTGGATGCGACATCTTCGGTTGCGTCGCTCGGGGCGTCGGTGAGCTCCTCGAGCTTGGAGAAGGGGTCGACTCCCGACTCCCCGCTAATCCAAACTTGTGTACGCGGACGATAGCCGAGGATCGAATAGCGCCCCCAGCGTTCGCCCGGGACCACGCTTTCCAGTAGAAACGCGCCCTCCCCGGACTTCGAGCGGAGCGCCGCGTACGCGCCAACTGGGCTGATGGCGTCGACGACCAGACTTTTTTTATGCACTTGGGCCACTATGAGTTCACTCGAATCAAGCTTGCCATGCTATCCTGCTTCTGATAATAGTGGCGCATCCTTCTGAGCTTCGCCCAAGCGCTGCACTCGTAGCATATTCCGAGAGCCTGATCGAAGGCCGTCGGGTGCTCGTGTTTGGAGATGCGACGTCTGGTCTGGCGGACGCACTGCTCGAACGCGGGGCACGGCTGGTCCATCTGTGCGACCCCGACCCGGCCCGAGCAGTGGAGGCGGCGGTGCACAACCGATCGCGCAACGTCTTTCTCGGGCCGCTGAATCAAAGCGCTCTGGAGCAGCGCGATGGTTCGTTCGATTTCGGGATCATAGATAATTTGGGTGCGCTCGGGGACTTGGCCACGGTGCTCCGGCGGCTGGCTCGCGCGCTCACACCTCGCGGAGCGGCGATTATTGCAGCCGCCAACGCGGAGGCGTCGCTGCGCCTTTTGCCCGAGCGCGACACACGGGCAACCGCCCTCGACTATTACAAGGTGTATGACGCCGTCGCCCTCGAGTTTCCGCACCTGCGCATGCTGGGGCTAGCGCCGTTCGTAGGTTACGCGCTGGCAGATTTTGGACTGGACTCCGACCCGGAACCGGCCATCGACACGGATTACATTCCACGCGGTGCGGAGGAGCCGGAGTGGTTCGTTGCCCTGGCCAGCCGGCTTCCGCTTCGGCTCGAGCCCTACGCGCTCATCCAGCTACCGATGAAGCGCGCCCTCGAGAGCTGGCGATCCGTCGATTCGAGCGCGTCGTCGACGCAGGAAAACGGAGAGCTTGGCGCTCTCAAGAAAGAGCTCCGTCGACTGCGGACTTGGATCGACGAGCTCGAATCGCGCGCTGCAACCGCCGACCAACGTGCCGATGACACTCAGTCCCAGCTGGAGCAAGCCGAGATGGAGCTGGAGTCGCTTCGCGCGCAGCCCAACCCGACAGTCGCCGACTTCGCACCGACAGCTTCCGCGAGTGACGAGCTGGTTCAGCAAATGTCCGCGCAAAATGAACAGCTCACTTTGGAAAACCAAAAGCTTTCGCAAGCGGTTGCACAAGGCGCAGAGCGGATTTCCGAGCTTGCGGCGGTCGAAGACACCGACCAAGCTCGCGAGCTCGAGCAGCTGGAGAAGCAACTCTTCGAGCGGGGCGAACA
>DASXTY010000581.1:0-16071 GCA_036505155.1 Polyangiaceae bacterium
GGCACCGGATTCATTTGTGGTTTCCTAAAAAGTTGTGGTCAAATTCAAATGTTCAGGTTGGCCTTTTGTCGAGCGGAGCCCGTCACAAAGGCCAAAATGAGCCAAAATCGGGCACAAATCTTGCAGAAGTCAAATCAAGGATTATCGATCATAGTGTTCCGATTGCCTACCCGCCGCCCGGTCCATGCGGGCGCGGGCAGCCTGCTCTTACCCACACCAGCCCCGTTTTTCGACAACCATCGGTGGAACCCGCCCCGGAATCAAACACTAGAACCAGTGGTTTTTCACTAAGCCCGAGGCCGAGATTGGCCGTTTCCCCAGTTGAGCCCATAGCGTAGCTCGCTCACCACCTCACAATGTCCAACAAACCCGAAGCCCTCTTTTCAGCGATTCCCGAACCGGGTGAAATCGACTCGGAAGAGGAGACCTCCATCCGTCTGTCGCGCAGCGTCACCATGCTCGGCGACACGTCACCACCCCCTTCTGTGGAGCCGCTTCCGCTGACGCCCAGCGAGTTGCCCGAAGCCGTCGACCCAGCGATGGACTCAGCGACGGATTCGATGCTCTCGCGCTACTTCCGCGACATGGCCCCGCACCAAGTGATGGGGCCGGACGAGGAGCTGAAGGCTGCGCAAATCGTGGAGCAGGCGGAGGTCGACCACTGGGTTGCGTTGCTATCGTATCTGCCGGTCAGTGAGTACGTGCTGGAACGTCTTGAAAGCGACATTCGCTCGATGCACGAGGAAGAGCGACCCGAAGCCTCACAAGTTCCCGAGCTCCGCAAGTTGCTCAAGAGCTACCGGCGTCAACGTTCCAAGCTGTTGGCTGAGGAATCTCGGCGTTGGACGGAGCTCTGCGTCGGGCTCGCCCGTGAAGTGCGCCTGCCCGATTCCGACCGAATCTGGATGGCTAGCGCGAACCGCGCCGTCCGCGAGGTGCTCCGCCCCCCGGCGCCCGATGAGGTGCCTCGGCCTGTGGTGCCGGACACTCCCGCCTACCGCCGTTTCATCGGCCGCGTGAAGCACACCAATCTGCGTCAGCGGCTCGCAAAGAACCGTTTCGTCAAGGCGAACCTGCGCCTCGTGGTCAGTATTGCCCGGCGTTACAACCGGGGGCGCCTCCCGCTCATCGACCTCATCCAGGAGGGCAACATCGGCCTGATGAAGGCCGTGGAGCGATTCGACCACACGCGCGGGTACCGATTCTCCACCTATGCCTCGTGGTGGATCCGGCACGCCATCAGTCGAGCTCTGGCCGATAAGGGCCGCGCGGTACGTATCCCGGTCCACATGCTGGACACCTATAACCGCGTGTCGCGCGCCACCCAGACGATTATCGCGCGCACCGGCCGTGAGCCCACTCCCGACGAGCTCGAGAAGGAGACGGGTGTGCCCCGCGATAAGCTCGACAAGGTGAAGGACCTCTACGCCGACACGCCCTTTTCACTCGATCGCGCGGTGGGCGATGAAGACGGTCGACGGTTCATCGACTTTCTCGTCGAAGAAAATTCCATCTCGCCGTACGATAACCTCGCGAGCCAGAAGTGGGCGGAAGAGGTGCGCCGCTTGCTGGGAACCCTGACTCCCATCGAGTCGCGCATCATCCGGTGGCGTTTCGGATTGGACAACGAAAACGAGCTCACCCTCAAAGAAATCGGCGATAAGTACAATCTCTCGCGCGAACGCATCCGCCAGCTGCAAGAGCAAGCGATCGGCAAGATCCGCAAGCAGATGCGCGAGTTCTAAAGCGTAAGGGGGGCCAGTACTGAGGATGCAAACGGGGAGGGTGCCCCCACTCGCGGGTGCTCGGCCCCTGGCCATCGGCGACACCGGCTTCGCGGCTCGCCAGGCGCCTGCGCGCCCGCGGTCTCCCCCAAATCGCGAGCTACGCTCGCTCAGGGGGAGACGCGCGCTGTCACCGCCACGGATTCTGGAATCGCTTCGCGGCACCGCGGCACGCGGCGGATTCAGAGTCGACGGCGCACCCCGAGGCGGCGCCAGCCGCCGATTTGGAGGGGGGAGAGGCACCTTTCGGCGCCGCCGCACGGGGAAGCCGGAGGGCCTTTCTCCGGGAAAACCTGCGGTAGACGGAAGAATTTAATTTACTTTGCCGCTGTTTCGCTGGATAACCCGCGCGCGAAAGGTGTAGCCGGAGGCTCACCTAAGCTCAGGCTCGGTCGAACAAATGCTGCCCTTCGTGTTCCCGCGCTGGGCCAACAAAACCCGGCAGATCGCCGGGGTTGTGCTCGGCGTGGCGCCCATCTACCTGATCGGGCTCGTGTGGTACGGCGCTTCCCCAAAAACCACAGATGTCGGCTACATGCCCAAGCAACCCGTGCCCTACAGCCATGCGCTGCACGCCGGTGAGCTCGGAATCGACTGTCGATACTGCCACAGCACCGTCGAGCGCGCCGGTCATGCGGCAATTCCTCCGGCCGCAACCTGCATGAATTGTCACCGGTTCATTTGGCAAGAGAGCAAAAAGCTCGGTCCCATTCGGGAAAGCGCGAAGTCGGGTAAAGAGGTCGAATGGATCAAGGTGCACGATCTGCCCGACTACGTGTATTTCAACCACAGCGCGCACGTAACAAGAGGGGTCGGGTGTGCGACCTGCCACGGCAGGGTCGACCGCATGGTGCAAGTCTTCCAGCGCGAGCCGCTCAGCATGTCCTGGTGCCTGGACTGCCACCGAGCACCCGAGAAAAATCTGCGGCCCCCTGAGGAGGTCACGAACATGTCCTGGAAGCCTCCGGGCGACCCGGTCGCCTTCGGCAAGAGCCTTCGCGAAAAAAACCACATCGACCCTCCGACTGACTGTTCCACTTGCCACCGATGAAATCACAGAAATCCAGCTATTGGCGGAGCCTGGCCGAGCTCGAAAACAGCGCGGAGTTTCGCGAGCTGCTGGAGCGAGAGTTCGCGGCGCCTCCCGAAAATGTGCGCCTGGACTCGCCGGAACGCCGTCGCTTCATGCAATTGATGGGCGCCTCACTGGCGCTGGCAGGGGTGACCTCGTGCCGCTGGCAAAAGGACAAGCTTTTACCCTTCTCGCAACAGCCCGAGAACATGGTCCCGGGCGAACCTCGGTTTTTTGCCACCAGCATGGAGCTCGGCGGCAGTGCAAACGGGCTCCTGGTAACGAGCTACGACGGGCGTCCCATCAAGGTGGAAGGAAACCCCGAGCACCCGTCGAGCGGCGGGGCGGCAAACCTTTTTCATCAAGCCAGCCTGTTATCGCTCTACGATCCGGACCGCAGCGAGTCGGTGGTGCAGCGATCCGGCGGCGCGCGACAGGTTTCCTCCTGGGACGCCTTCGAAGCTTTGGTGAAGGAGCGCACCGCTGCGCTGCGCGCGAACGGCGGAAAAGGGCTGCGCGTGCTGGCTGAGCCGAGCTCTTCACCGAGCTTAGCGGATATGCGGCGGCGGCTTTTGGCGGCTTTCCCCAGTGCCCAATGGATTGAGTTTTCCACCGAAGGCGACAACCAACAAGCCGGAAGCTTACTCGCCTTTGGTTCGCCGTATCGGTCACACCCTACGCTCGGAAACGCTAACGTTGTCTTGAGCCTGGACTGCGACCTGGTCGGGCCAACCCATCCTTTTGGAGTGGCTAACGCCCGCGGGCTGGTCAAAGGCCGCACTCCCGATTCCGGGAACATGAATCGGCTGTACGCGGTCGAGAGCACGCTCACACTGACGGGCAGCATTGCCGATCACCGCTTGCCGCTCCGATCCGAGCTGGTGAAGGCATTTGCTGCGGCGCTCGACGCCGAGGTCAGCGCGAAGGTTCTGCCTCCGGCGGAGCTCGGTCCGGCCCAAGCCAAACCTCAAGCGAACTTTCTCAAGGACCCGAAAGTTTTTAAGTTCCTCGCGGTATTAGCCAGCGACTTGGCGGAGAACCGCGGCGCCAGCGCAATCCTCGCGGGCGCGCACCAACCCCCTGAGGTGCACGCGCTCGCCCACCGAATGAACGCGGTACTGAGCAACATCGGGCGCACCGTGTTGTATCGCCCCGAGCTAAATCGCACGCCGGATCGTGAGCTGGAATCGCTCAAGCGGCTGACCGAGGAGATGCGCGCCGGCGCAGTCGATACGCTCCTGATCATTGGAGCGAACCCCGCGCTAACCGCTCCCGCCGACCTGGACTTCGCTTCGGCGCTTGGCAAAGTTTCCGCCTCCATCGCTCTCGGTGAATACGAAGACGAGACCGCGCGACTGTGCAATTGGCATTTGCCGTTGGCTCACTACTTGGAAAGCTGGGGCGACGCGCGCGCGCACGACGGCACTCTGAGCCTGATTCAACCACTCATCTTGCCGTTGCACGGCGGCCGCTCAGCGCTTGAGGTTTTGGCGCTCTTCGCCGGCGATAACCGGCGGGAAGGGCTGGACATCGTACGGCGCACCCACGCAGCTCTGCTCGGCTCCGACCGCGCGTGGAACAAGGCAGTCCACGACGGGTTCGCAGCGGGGACCACTCCACCGCGATTTTTTCCGACCCTCAAACCTTTGAGCGCCCTCCAGTTTAGCGCGCGCGAGCTCGGGGATTCGAACGTTTCGAATGGCGCGCTCGAGTTGGTATTTCTGCCCGACTCAAAAGTGTACGACGGTCGATTTGCCAATAATTCCTGGTTGCAGGAGCTCGCCGATCCGCTGAGCAAACAGAGCTGGGGCAACGCCGCTCGCATGAGTCCGAAGACGGCGGCAGAGCTCCGCGTCGGCGAAGGCGACCTGGTTCAGCTGACGCTCGCGGGGCGCAGTCTGGAGCTGCCGGCGATCTTCACTCCGGGCCAAGCGGAAGGAACCGTTGCCGTGTCGCTGGGCTACGGGCGCCACGCGGCAGGACACGTCGGAGGGCTCGATGAAGCCGGGGTGGAACCGGTGGGAGCCAACGCTTACGCGCTGCGCACTATCGAAGCGTTCCACATTGCCCCGTCGCTTTCGGTTGCGCGGGTCGGCGGGCACCAGGACATCGCCACGACTCAGGATCTGTACGCCATCGATCCGGTGGGGAAAATTGGCTCCGAAGGGCGCCTGAGCGAGCTGGTGCGCGAGGCAACCCTCGAGGAGTTCAAAAAGGAGCCCCATTTCGCCCGCGAGGCTCCCCGCGAACCACTGCTCAGTTTGTGGTCCGACCCGGTCTCTTATCAGGGACACCGCTGGGGGATGAGCATCGATTTGAACCGTTGCATCGGCTGCAATGCCTGTGTGGTGGCCTGCGTTTCAGAGAACAATATCCCGGTCGTGGGCAAGGCGAACGTGATCAAGGGGCGCGAGATGTTCTGGCTCCGAGTGGACCGTTATTTCAAAGGTCCGCCGGAAGAGCCTCAGGTTTCGTTTCAGCCCATTCCCTGCCAGCAGTGTGAAAATGCCCCCTGCGAACAAGTCTGCCCGGTGGGTGCAACCATGCACAGCCACGAGGGTCTCAACGACATGGTCTACAACCGTTGCATCGGAACTCGGTATTGTTCCAGCAACTGCCCTTACAAGGTGCGCCGTTTCAATTATTTCAACTATCACCTCGACAAGGTGGGCGTAACGCCATTCAATGTCGTCACCGATCGCAAGAAGCTGATCCAGCACATGGCGTTCAACCCGGAGGTCACGGTGCGAGCGCGCGGAGTGATGGAAAAATGCACCTTTTGCGTGCAGCGCATCGAAAAGACCAAAATCAAAGCCAAAAACGCGCGCCGTTCGATTCAAGATGGCGAGATCAAAACCGCTTGCCAGCAGACTTGCCCGACGGACGCCATCGTGTTCGGCGACTTGAGCGACTCGGCGAGTCAGGTGGCACGCCTGCAAGCGCTGCCGCGCGCCTACGCGCTGCTCGAAGAGCTGAATAACCGCCCGCGCGTGCGCTACCTGGCACGGGTTAGGAATCCCCATCCGGAGCTTGCATGAAAAATGGCGATCTGGACTGAAGCGAATCCGTTCCTCGACCCGCCCGCGGGGGAAAACTCTTTTTCTCGGATTACCCACAACGTAACGCGCGTTGCGGAAGCGGAAAAGCCGCCCAAGGCTTGGTTCATCGCTCTCGGGATTTCCTCGACCATGTTGGCGATCTTTGGAATCAGCATCGCCTACGTGTTTTGGAACGGAATTGGCTCCTGGGGAAACATGCATCCGGTGATGTGGGGGTTTCCGATCGTAAACTTCGTGTTTTGGATCGGAATCGGCCACGCCGGCACCCTGATCAGCGCCATTCTTTTCCTCTTGCGGCAGACCTGGCGCACCGCCATCAACCGCTTCGCCGAAGCCATGACCATCTTTGCGGTGATGTGCGCCGGAATTTTTCCCGGCATCCACGTGGGCCGCCCATGGCTCCCCTATTGGATGTTCCCGATTCCCAATCAGATGTCCATGTGGCCTCAGTTCCGCAGCCCGCTCGAGTGGGACATCTTCGCCGTGGGTACCTATTTCACGGTTTCGCTGATGTTCTGGTTCATGGGGATGATCCCAGATCTTGCGACGCTCCGCGACCGCGCGACCTCCACGCCGCGGCGGCTCATTTACGGCATTTTGGCCATGGGTTGGCGGGGTTCTTCCCGCCAGTGGCACCGCTACGAGCGCGCGTACCTGATCCTAGCAGCTCTGGCCACGCCGCTGGTGCTCAGCGTCCACTCGGTAGTGAGCTTCGACTTCGCAACTTCGCAATTGCCTGGCTGGCACACCACGATTTTCCCTCCCTACTTCGTGGCCGGCGCCATCTTCGGCGGTTTTGCCATGGTGCTCACCCTGGCGGTGCCGGCTCGGCAATTCTTTGGACTAAAGCGACTCATCGCAATTCGCCACCTGGAGTTGATGAACAAGATCCTCATCGCGACCGGCCTGATGGTGGGTTACGCCTACGGGATGGAGTTTTTCATCTCCTGGTACAGCGGCAGTCCATATGAAGGTTTTGCTTTCGTGAACCGAGCCTTCGGTCCTTATGCGTGGGCTTATTGGACCATGGTCACCTGCAACGTGCTCATCCCACAGCTTCACTGGTTCAAAGAAGTGCGCACCAACCCGTGGGCAACGCTGGCCATCGGAATCGCAGTGAACGTCGGCATGTGGTTCGAGCGTTTCGTCATCATCTGCACCTCGCAGTCGCGCGACTTCTTGCCGTCGTCCTGGGGTTATTTCATTCCGACCCCCTTCGATTACATGACCCTGTGCGGAAGCTTCGGGCTGTTTTTCACGCTGTTTTTGCTGTTTTGCAGGTACCTCCCCATGGTGGCCATGGCGGAAGTCAAAGCCGCCCACCCCGATGCTCACGCCGCACACGCCCAGGCTCACGCGGCCGTGACGGAGGCAGCCAGGGCTTGAACCAGCTTGGCGCGGGAGCAGGATGAACGAGAAAGCCAGTACCGCCGGCGCTGCTTCGGGAACCGCCAAGTCGCATGGGCTTCTGGCTGAATACCGAACGCCCGGAGCACTCATCGCGGCGTCCAAACGAGTGCGAGATGCCGGTTACCGCCACTGGGATACGTACACCCCGTTTCCGGTGCACGGCATCGATCGCGCCATGGGCATCAAAATGACGGGGCTCCCATGGATCGTTCTGGCTTGCGGGCTCTTGGGCTGCGGCACCGGTATCTGGCTCCAGTGGTGGACCAATGCGGTGGACTACGCGTGGATCATCAGCGGTAAGCCTTTCTGGAGCCTACCCGCCAACGTTCCGGTCATCTTCGAGCTGAGCGTCTTGTTTTCGGCCACCGGAGCGCTTTTCGGCATGTTGGCGTTGAACGGTCTGCCGCACCCGTCGCATCCACTCGACTTGAGTGCTCGTTTTGCCGGCGTCACCAGCGACAAGTTTTTCCTGCTCATCCAGTCGAGCGACCCCAGGTTCGATGAGCGCGAAACGCGTGCGCTGCTCCAGGAGACCGAGCCCGCCGGGATGGAGGAACTGCCGGAAGGACCTGGCTTGGACGACAGGTTGCCCGCCTATTGGACCTACGCGATGGTGATCCTCGCGGTGCTGGCGCTGGTTCCCTTCGGCCTGATCGCCAAAGCCCGCGCTGAAAAGAGCAGCCAGCCGCGCCTGCACGCCATCGGAGATATGGACTGGCAGCCCAAGTTCAAAGCTCAGCGTGCGAACCTGGTGTTTGCCGACCATCGCGCGATGCGTTTGCCGGTTGAGGGCACGGTGGCGCGAGGCGAGCTATTCGACGACGACCACTTCTATCGTGGAAAAACCAGCAGCGGCGCGTGGGCGCGCACCTTTCCCAAACAGGTGGAGCCGTCCGACGAGCTCATGCAACGAGGAAACCAACGTTTCGGAATATACTGCACGCCGTGTCACGGCCAGCTGGGTGACGGCAACGGAATGATCACCCAGCGGGCTCAGGATATCGGTCAAGTCTGGGTCCCCCCAACCAATATCGCCGACGAGCGCTTGCACCGACAGCCGGTGGGGCAGCTCTTCAACACCGTCAGCCGCGGTTTGCGCAACATGCCGGCTTACGGAGCCCAAATCGAGCCGATGGACCGCTGGGCCATTGTCATGTACGTGCGCGCGTTGCAGCGCAGCCGTCACGCAAACCTTTCCGATCTTCCCGAGGCCGATCGCGCAAGCCTCAAGTGATCACGATCATGGCAGCCTCTTCTGGTAATCACGACAAAAAAAGCCCGAGCGGCCCCTCGGAAGGAACGACCTTCGACGACAACATCCGGCTGGACGGCGCCGCCGGGGGTTTGTTCATTAAAGCCGGGGCGGTGGGCCTCGGCGCCCTGGTGCTGAGCGTGCTGCTTGGGATGATGCAGCACGACGGTGGGAAACAGCTTCTGCACTCCTACCTGGTGGCTTTCATGTGGATGCTTAGCATTTGCCTGGGTGCGCTGTGGTGGGTCACTCTGCAGCATTTGGTGAAGGCCAAGTGGAGCGTGGTCCTGCGACGGGTGGGCGAAATTCTGGCCTCCAACATGCCGCTGCTCGCCATCTTGTCGTTACCCATCGTAGTGCCCGTTTTGCTCGGCAGCACGAGTCTCTACCCGTGGGCCGATGCTAAAAAGATGCATGCCGACCACCTGCTCGAGCACAAGACCCCTTACCTGAATAGCGGTTTTTTCGCGGTTCGCTGGCTGATCTATTTCGGTTTTTGGGCCTTGCTGGGCCGCCACTTTCTAGTGCGGTCACTCCGGCAAGACGAATCCGGCAGCCAGGAGGAGCTCTCGCGGTTAGCCCGGCTGAGCGGTCCAGCGATGATTCTGGTGGCCCTGACCCTGACGTTTGCGGCCGTTGATTTTCTGATGACCCTCGATCCGACCTGGTTTAGCACCATCTTCGGCGTGTATTATTTCGCCGGCTGCGTGGTGAGCGTGCACTCGTTTTTCGCGCTGACTTTCATGTGGCTGCAGAGCCGGGGCCGCATCGCCAAAAGCATCACCATCGAGCATTATCATGACCTCGGAAAGATGATGTTCGCCTTCATCGTCTTCTGGTCGTACATCGCATTTTCACAGTTCATGCTGATTTGGTACGCGAACATCCCCGAAGAAACGCATTGGTACAAGCTCCGTTTCGGCGGCCCCTGGGGCGCGGTGTCCTGGACGCTGGTCATCTGCCATTTCTTGATCCCATTTTTCGGCCTGCTTTCCCGGCAGATCAAACGCAACAAGAAGACGTTGGCGTTTTGGGCGGTGTGGATCCTGGTGATCCACTGGGTCGACATGTATTGGTTGGTGATGCCGCAGCTATCCGCAGAGCGCTTGCCCCTCAGCCTTTTGGACCTGACCTGTCTGGTGGGATTGGTCGGCGTTTTTATGGCTGCGGCGGTGTATCAGGCGCGCCGCGTCAATCTGGTCCCCATCAAAGATCCGAGATTGGCGGCGTCGGTGGCATTCGAGAACATTTGACGGGATGTTTTGCTTGAGAGATTGCTCGTGACCCGGAAAATCGGCAAATTCAGCATCGGCGCAGTGGTAACGCTGGTGATTGCGCTCGGACTCGCTTCGGTCGGCATTGCGTCAGCGGTCAGCGCGTTCACCAGCCCCGATCTGGAAGCGTCGCGCGGAAAAGGCGACAAAGCGGTCAGCGAGCTCAAGAGCCAACAGCGAGCCGCACTCAGCGCGCCGGCGGCTTGGGTGGACCCCGGCAAACGGCACGTGTCGATGCCCATCGAGCGCGCCATGGAAGTCGTGGTTGAGGAGCTCCAACGCAATCCCGCGAGCGCCACCCCGCCAGAGCCCGATGCGGGCCCCGATGCGCGCGCAACGGACGCGGGTCCAAAAGCCAGCGCTGGGGCCGATGCAGCTCCTGCAAACGGGGTCGGTGCCGGCGCAGAAACGTCCGCACCGGCGAAAGACAAAAGCGCGACCGAGCCGAAAGGCGGCAGCGAAGTGAAGAGCCCGCACGAAGCAAAGGGCGGCTCTCATGCCGCGGAGCCCGCGCCGTCAGCGAAGTGACGATCCCACCGGCACCGGCTGCGCGCACCGAGCCGTTTCGTGAAGGAGCGCATGTCTGAATCCAAGATTACAGTAATGGCCGTGGGGGCGCACCCCGATGACATCGAAGGATTCTTCGGCGGCACGCTAATCAAATATCATGAGCAGGGGCACCGCGTGCACATGGTGATCGCAACCGACGGACGTCGTGGCGGCCCCAACCCAGGCACAGAGCTGGCTCTAGCCAGAAAAAAAGAAGCTATCAACGCGGCCGCCCATATCGGAGTTGAGCCGCTCTTCCTGGATTTTGAAGATGGGAGGCTAATCTACTCGCAGGAGACCTATGAAAAGGTGATAGGCGCGTGTCACAACGTCAAACCGGACATTGTGATAACCCATGATGCCAATGACTATCACCCGGACCACAGGGCAATCAGCAGGCTTACCACGGATGCGGCAGGTGTCCCGGTGCTGTTCGGGGATACGTTGATGGGGATTGGCTTTGAGCCCGAGTTTTTTGTGGACATTACAGCTCAAGTGAAGCTGAAAAATAAGATGCTCGTGGAGCACAAGTCCCAAAACCCAAGCCGGATGGTGGAGATGAAGGAGGTCCAGGCCAGGTTTAGGGCGCTGCAGAGCACGCGGGATCCATGGGGTGTCAATCAGAGTCCGAGGTATGCAGAGGCGTTTCGGTTGTACAAGCGAATCGGATGCTTGAACGGCTATGAGCTCCTGCCGAAATAGAGCATCGTCGGTAGCTCGGCTCGCGCTGCTCCTCGCCTGCGCTTGTGTGGACCAGAGTCCGGTGCACGGCCCGGCATCGAGCGGTGGGACCAGTGGTGGCACCAACGGCGGCGCGTGCGGCGTGAGCTGCTCGGGCGGCAACCGAGGAAGCGGTGGAAGCCCAGGTAATGGTGGAAGCGCATCCTGTGACATTCAGCCTTCCGCTGGCCAGGTCGGGAATCTCGCGGGCGGCCCAGTTCGGGTGGTGGGACGCGCGGATTGGAGCAACCCGCAAGCGCCGCGTTTCGAGTGGTCCGGAGTCAGCATCCAGGCGCGTTTCACGGGAACCAGCGTATGCGTGGATATGGATGGCGGTAACAACCAATTCGAGGTCATCGTCGACGGGCAGACTCAACCTAAGCTGCTCACCTCCAACGGACGCCGGCTGATGGGGTTGGCCTCGGGTCTAGCGGACGCCCAGCACGACCTCACTATCTGGCGCCGCACCGAGGCGAACGACGCTTCGCCTTCCCAGTTTTACGGGCTCGCAATCGGAGGAGGTTCGTTGATTTCCATTCAGCCACCCGTTCACAAGCTCGAAGTGATCGGCGATTCCATCACCTGCGGATACGGTAATCTGGGCGTTGGTCCAAACTGCGGCTTTACCTATGACACCGAAGACAATTACCTCGCCTACGGTTCCGTCGCCGCGCGCGAGCTCGGCGCCGATCTCTATACCGAATGTTGGTCCGGAAAGGGCATTTACCGAAATATCGGCGGAGACATGACCGAAACCATGCCCACGCTCTACGAGCGAACCATCCCCACCGACTCAACCAGTACCTGGGACAACTCGTACATTCCAGATGCCGTCATCATCAACCTGGGCACCAACGACTTCCATGGCGGCGACCCCGGCTCGGGATACGTGACTGCCTGCGAAAACTTCGTCGCTACCTTGCGCGCCCGTTATCCGAACGCCGAGCTGGTCATCACCATTGGTCCCATGCTCGGCGGAAGCCAGCTCACCGCTGCGCGCGCATATCTGGATCAAGTGGTGCAGAATCGCGCGAACCTGGGAGATACGCGAGTCCAGCAGTTCCCGTTGGACCCGCAAGATCCCGTAAACGGCTACGGGTGTGACTGGCACCCCAGCGCGAAGACGCACGACATCATGGGAAAAGCGCTGGCGGCCTGGCTGCGCACGACCCTCGGCTGGTAAACGGAGTCCGTCGCAGGAACTTTAGCTATTCCCACCCCGCCGACGCGCCCTTCGGCAAAAAAGCAGAGCGAAACCAAGAGCCAGAATATGGAATCCCAGGCTTTGAACGCGTCGATCGACCACCCGGCAGCTACAGGACCCCTTTTCATTCGATGTAGAGGTCCCGGCACTGGCATCGGGCGTTCCCGAAGTGGCTCCACCGGCGGCAGTTCTTCCACCAGCGGGTCCCCCGTCGGCTGCGCCGCCCGTATTCGGAGCGCCACCCGTGCCGGAAGCGCCGCCGCTACCCATCGCCCCACCGATATTCGCTGTGCCGCCGCTCCCGGTCGCGCCGCCGTTGTTCGATCCCGCGTCGCCCGCCTGCGTCCCGCCTAGCTCAAACGCGCCGATGTCGATTCCGGCTCCCGCGGGCCGAGTGAGCCCTTCGAGATCGGTCGGGGGGGCCTGAGTTTGGGTGCCGCGGTCGACCGCCGGGCTCATGCTCTTCAAGTGGTAGTCGTCCGCGCTTGGGTTGACGAATAGTTCAGCTGCCGTGGCGGTAAACGAATTCGTATCCTGGCTAGTTGCGGAGCGCCATGCGGAGAGCGTGACGAACGTACCGCCATTCGAAAACCGGTCCATCACGACGTTATAATCGCTGGTAATAGGAAAACTGTCGGCGGAGACGTCGATGCTGCCGCGCGAGGGGTTGAGGTTGAGGAGGATGTTGTTGAGCGCGATGTTGTCCGCACTGGCACCCTGGATATTGAGGGCCCAGCGGCCGTCGGCAGCGACCAAGATGGTGTTGTTCACGACCACATTGCGTTTCGAGCCATCGCCTCCGTCGATCTTGTACAGGGAAATGCCGCTCGCGTGGTTATCGTAAAGGAGGTTGTTTCGGATCGTGGAGTCTTGCACTCCGTCGCAATTGATCCCGGAGCCCCCGGCGGCACCGTTGCCGTGGATGATGTTGTTCTCCACCAGCGCACCGGAAATGATTCCGTCCCCGCCCAGCGTAACGTCTCCGTTCATGTGGATGCCGTTGGCGTTATTGCCCCAAGAACGATTGCCGCGAATCACCGGCCGGTCGCCACTGTTCGACACGTAAATGCCATGTTCGGCGACCGAACGGGAACACTCGTTGCCCTCGATCAGCAAATCGTCGCAGAAACCGGTCAGAATGCCCCAGCGGCCGTTCTGGTCGGCTCGGTTGTTGCGGATGGTCACATGATTGCAGGTAACGGCTCGAATGCCAGCACGGGTCACCTCCGTGATGGTGAACCCCTCAATGACTACATAAGATGCACCCTCGAGATTGATGCCGTCGGCCGTCCTCGGGTTAACTTGATTGATCACGACGCCGGGCTCTGCTGAAAACGTGATCGGGGTCCCACTGCTTCCGCTGGTCGACAGATAGAAACCGGCGTACGTCCCCGATCGGACGATAACGGTGTCACCTGGAGCGACGGCGTCCGCAGCGTGTTGCAGGGTCTGCCACGGGTTGCTGGACGACCCGACGTCACCGTTGTTACCTCCCGAAGCCACGTAGTAGGTCGCTGCCATGGCGGTGGTGGCATTGAGCGTGACCAGGAGAGGAGCGAAAATCGACGCCAAACGCTGCATGGCGCGAGGATACCACAAGCGGTCTTCTGCCTTTTTCGTGCGGAAAACTGCCCCTCGTACCGGGAGCGCGACATCGATCGAGACCAGGAGGCCCGCGTGGAGCTCAAAAGGAGAACCGGCGGTTCATCCATTCCGACCCTCGAGATCGATGGCGAATTGCTACAACCGGGGTTTAGTGAGCAGTCGGTGGAGCGCGCGCTGCTCGCGAGCGTCGAACGGCGTTTAGGAGTGACGGGAATCCGCATCCAGCATGCCTCCAACTGAGCTGAGCCAGCGCGTCCTTCTTCAACCACAAGGCTATCCTCCCAGTGCACTTCGCGTCACGCTGAACGCCGACGCAGATCAATAGGTAGGTGGCCCTTGAGTGGCATAGCAAGCGCCCGCCGAGCTGCAGTGCGCCGTGGGGGGAGCAATGCATAGTACGGCTGGGCACAACACCGCTCCAGCGCAATTGGCTGCGAGCCACGCTTGTTGATTCTGTTCACAGGTGGTCTGATTCAGCGCCACGTGCGGGCAGATGGCGCAATAGCACTCGGTCGAATCCTTTGGGGCCGTGGGATAAGCGCAGATAACGCAATCCGCATCTGTGGTGCACTCGGTGCCCGGCGTCGGATTTCCAGCGCCGGCTGCGCCTCCGAAGGCGCCGGTTGCGCCACCCGACGTCGTCCCGCCTCCGGCGGTGTTACCGCCCACGCCCCCTCCCCCAACGGAACGGCCACCCGTCGCAGCGCTTCCACCGGTCGAAGTGCCGCCTCCGGTTGCACCGGTACCGCCGGTCGAGGCGCCGCCCGTCGCACTGCCCGCGGCACCCCCGCCTCCAGTGCCAGTACCGTCGGAGCTCGAACAGCCGACAACAGCGGCGAAAACACAAAAACAGAAGGAGAGCACTCTTAAGCAGCGCCGCGCCATCGCCTGCTCATTCTAACGCAGCACCGCCTCCAAGCAAGTGGTCGAACCAAGCTGAATTTCAAGCGGTACGGTTACTCGCCGCCCGACGGCTCGGGGAGCGGTGGTACGACTGGCTCCGGCGCGTGGGACTTTTTACCACTCAAATCCGTGATCCACACAACCAGCGTCACCAGTAAGAAGAACAACATCACAATGAGCGTCACCACCGCGGTCGCGTAGCCGAGCGCCGGAGTAAATGCCCAGGGAGAGGTGTCCTTGACCACTTCATAGATGTGCCAGTGTTGCCGCAACGAGGAACGGACGAAGCCCATGAGCCCCATGAGCCAGGTGAAGGTCACCGCCAGAAAGATCAGGCAATATTGAGAGCGATTGGAGACCCGCCCCCAGTTGATTTTGCCCACCTCTTTGGCCTTGGCGAATAGCGGGATATCGATGGCGAGCACCACGACCATGCAAGCCAACACGGAAAGCACCTGCCACGGGGACATACCAATTCTCTTGTCCGACTCGAGCCACATGCTGGGGATATAACCGCCGATACCGATCACCACCACCGCAGCCGCGGCCGCGCCGAACGCCAAGGCCTGCAAAAGCTTGCCGGTACGGGCCCAGCTAACGGTGGGCACCTTGTTACCGCGGCGGTACAAGATGAACGACAGGAACGTGGTCAAGATCACCAGGTTCACGGCCGTGTTTTTAGCGCTCATTACGCCGAATATGCTCAAGATGGGATGGCTAATACCTCCCAACTCTCGCACTTCCTCTGCTTTAAGGATCAAGGAGTGCGGTGTGGCCCAGATCAACATGCAAACCGTGACGATCCCCAGCATCCATTTGATCCAGCCCCGATATCGTTCGGCGCCTTCGATGCGGTCCATGCCGAGCCACAGGTAGTAGTTAGCCCCGAAGAACAAGCCTCCGATGAGGACCGCCTGCATGATGAAGAGCCAGGAAAGCACGCCGCCCATCATGTACACGCCCAGCTGCTGGTTGAACTTGTAGATCTCGAACCCGAGGTAGTAACCGGCAAACGGCAACGGTAGCAGGGCCAGCACCGCCACGAAGTTTCCGATGTATCCCATCCAGTCGTAGTAGGCCTTCTTCTCCTCGTCCTCTGTGGTGAGGAAGCTATAGGCTGCATAAGCGGCGGCCACCGACCCACCCATGCACAAGTTGGCGATTAAACGGTGTATGTTGATGGGGGTCAGCAGGAAATTCCAGAACGCCGCGTACCGATCGACGACCACGCCCGCCTTG
>DASXTY010000582.1:0-3080 GCA_036505155.1 Polyangiaceae bacterium
CGGGTAATACCTTCGAGGATGCCGGCTTGCTCGGGAGGGGTGACCAAGCGGCCTCCAACAACGGCAAAGACATTGGAGGTGGTGCCTTCGACCACGCGGTCATCGCCGTCGACGATGAGGGCTTCAACCGCCCCAGCCGCGCTCGCCTCGCGCATCGCCAGGACGGCTACTAAATAATTTCCAACCTTCGAACCCACCGCGGCAGTGGCGTCCCCGAAACGCTGCGTGCGGTAGGTCACCACTTTAGCTCCCTTCTCGTACGCTTCGGGCGAGGGCTTTTGCAGGGGGCCAGCAATGATCACCCGACTCGCTTTGCTCGCGAGGTTTGGGTCCAAACCCAGGTCGTCCCCAATGCCGCGGGTGACCATGACCCGAATGAAAGCGTCCCCTTCGCCCGCTCCCGCAGCCGAATGAACCAAGCTGGCGGCGACTCGGATTTCATTGTCGATCACGCTGAGATCTTCCGGCAACCGGATGAGGACCCGCTGGGCGCTGCGTTCGAGGCGACGCAGGTGCTCCTCCAGAGCGAACGGTACCCCACCGTAGGTGCGCAGCGTTTCGAACACGGAATCCCCGTAGAGAAACCCGCGATCGAAGATGCTGATTTTCGCGTCTTCGGTTTCAACCTGCTTGCCGTTGATCAACACAATCTTAGTCATGAGTCAGGCTATTCCTCTGGCCCGCAGGTTTGCAGCGTCAATTGCGGCGCCGAGCAGCGCCGGATCGCTTTTAGCCTGGGCCGCATCGATGGGCGCGCCCAATGCGATGGTCACG
Organism: Polyangiaceae bacterium; assembly: GCA_036505155.1. Taxonomy (GTDB): domain Bacteria; phylum Myxococcota_A; class Polyangia; order Polyangiales; family Polyangiaceae; genus DASXTY01. Next base: position 775 of record DASXTY010000582.1, read on the forward strand.
CGCGCAAAAGGCAAGGGAACTTCAAACCGGTCCCACGCCCGCTTGACGGCGATCGCTGCGCTCGCGTGGCAGCCCACCGGCACCAGCCGCGCACCCGACCGCAATGCCGCCACCGCCGCTCCCCCTTTTGCCACTCGGAGCGGGCCGCGCGGACCGTCGGCCGCGAATGCGGCATCGCGGCACTGGGCGAGCAGCCGGAGCAGTCCCCGCAGTCCCGTCGAGCCTCCGCGTGACGAAGAGCCGCGCACGATATCCAAACCGAGAGCGCGCATCAAAGGCGACTGGAGCGCCCCGTCCCTTGACCAGCTCACCATCACGCAAATGCGAGAGCCGCCCGCCGTCTGGCGACGCGCCAACGGCAATAGGCCCATTTGTCGCCCGTGCCAAAAAGCGTACACGCGCCGCTCCCGGGTCGATGCCCGTAGCTCCGGATCGACTAGAACACGTGTCTTCCAAGTACTCATCCAGGCGCGGACCACCCAGCTCAAGAGCCAGCCCCATAGCCTGCGCTCCAGTGTCATCTAGAACGCGCCGGATAACACCCCGGGCACCTGACGTCGAGCGAGAAAGCCTTCTTCGAACCTGAGGCGCCGAGAAAAACCGCGCGTCTCCGGGCCGAACTTGACGCCCCGGCGCGCGCGCGCAAGGCTAGAATGCCGGGACCCCATGTGCAACGTGGGGGCGACTGGAAGGCATCTCGAGCGTTTGAAGCATGGCACCGGTGATTCGTTTTTCAGGTGTCCTGGCAACCGCGCTCGTGGTCTGCGCCTGTACCAATCGCGAGAATATCAAAACCGGTCAAGAGCGACTGGCTTGCATGGAGCAGAACCCTGTCCCGGCCTCGCTCAGGTTGCTCACGCGTCTTCAGTACGACAATACGGTCCGCGATCTACTGGGTGTCACCACGCAGCCCAGCGTAGATTTCCAGTTTCCCCCGGAAAACCAGGTGATGGGCTTTTCGAATATTGCCGGCGTCCACCTGGCAAGCCCACTGCTCGTGGAAAATTACATGCGCGCGGCCGAGTCCCTTTCCGAGGGCGCCGTGACAAACGGCTTACCGGGGATGGAAATCTGCCCAGCAGGCGGGGACCCCTACGCGTTCGGCACGGACTTCGTACAGCAGTTCGGCCTGAGAGCCTTCCGACGCCCTTTGACCTCGGCGGAGGTCACTCCCTATCAGGACCTGTTTACGCAAACACTGCAAGCCCACGATTGCCAGTCCGCCGCGCGGCTGGTGGTGCAAGCCATCCTCCAATCGCCGCAGTTTCTCTACCGCGCCGACGCGGTCGCAGCACCGACTCCGCAGACTGGCGCCATCCAGCTCGGCTCTTATGAAATGGCGTCGCGCCTCTCGTATTTCCTCTGGAACTCGATGCCGGACGCCGCGCTTTTGGAGGCTGCGGCAAACGACGAGCTCATCGATCCGCAGCACATCGAAGCGGAAGCCCGGCGTCTCTTGGACGATCCCCGAGCTCGACCCACCGTGATCGATTTTCATCGTCAATGGCTGGAGTTCGACCATTTCAACACCGTTGCCCCGGTATTGCCCAACGACGTGCAGCTCTCGGGCGTGCAGACCAGCGACCTGGTGAGCTCCTGGCGCGCGTCTCTGGAGCGCTTCATTGATTACGTGTTTTGGGAAAAAGGTGGAGACGTCGGCGAGCTTCTGAGGTCACCCGCTGTCTTCGTCGATAGCAAGCTTGCGCCCGTGTATGGCCTTTCGTATTCGGGGCCGGACCAGACTCGAGCCGACTTTGTCGGAACCCGTGCCGGCCTTCTCACCCAACCGGCTCTTATGGCGCTCTTATCGCATCCCGACCAGACGGCGCCGGTGCGCCGCGGGCTATTCGTTCGCGAGCGGCTGCTCTGTCAGGACCTTCCGCCGCCGCCACCCGGCATGATGAACCCCCAGCCCCCGCCCCTGAGCATAACGCTCACCACGCGAGAGCGTTTCCAGCAGCACAAAACCGACCCCAACTGCGCCCTCTGTCACGACATGATGGACGGCATCGGTTTTGGCCTTGAAAACTACGACCAGCTCGGACGCTTTCGCAGTTACGAAAATGGCCACCCCATCGACACCAGCGGGGAGCTGGTGCTCACCGTGGATCCGGCGCTGGAGGGCACGTTCGCCGGCCCGCTGGAGCTCAGCGACCGTCTTTCGCAGAGCCCGCAAGTTTACCAGTGCCTCGCCACTCAGTGGTACCGCTACGCGACCGGCCGTATCGAAACCGACGCCGACCTGTGCAGTATTCAGCAAGCAACCGACGCCCTGGTGAAATCCGGCGGTAACTTACGCGAGCTCT
>DASXTY010000583.1:0-2802 GCA_036505155.1 Polyangiaceae bacterium
CCATCCAGCGCCAGAAATCCTCGGACGTCCGTTCCGGGACGCGCAATCCATTGACGTTGCGACGCAACGTTACACCGTGCCGCTTTAATATTGACTGAACTGTCTGCCACCGGACGCCAGCATTTGCCGCGATTGCAGTGACTGCTTGTCCGGATCCGTACGCGTCGAGCATGCCCTGCGTCGCGTCAGCACCATATCTGCGACCAGCCCGCGCAGCGATGACGGGTATCTGCTGGTGAATGCTCAGCTGTGGCAGCGGTTGCGAAACACCCGGTATCGCGACGCTCCGAGCAATCGCGATTCGCGAGCCAAGATCGATCTCACCTAAGGGAACCCAGCCATCCGGAGTGCGAATCGGATGATCGGCTGTTGCGGTAAGAGTTCGACCTGTGCGCGTCCGCATTTGCAGGACGCGACGACCTTGCCGAGCACTGCGCGCGAAGCGAACGGCTTCAAAGGGTGACACGCTGCCGTCGGGCGCCATCGCAAAGAGCCGGACGCTGCCATCGGCATGTGCGCTCCTATCCCGCTCGAGCGTAACGCACTGAGCCCGCGCTAGCTGCTGGTTGACAATCTCGCGGATGGTTCTCACGGACCCGTCGGCGAGCACAAGCTCGGTGTCGCCGGCAACACACTTGATCGTCGGCAAATGCACGATGTTCTTCCCGAAAAAATAATCCGGGATCCGGATGCCTTCCGGATAGATCTTGTGCAGCACGTGGAGCGCGGCTTTGGGTCGGTATTCTACCCATCGCATGTCCGATTCGCGGAAATTGTAGAGCACCGGAACCCCGTACCGCTGCAGGATGGGAAGATAGTGGTTCAGGTCCTCACCCTTGAAAGCGTTGGTCACCACGGTCTTGTTTTGCACGCAGCTCAGGTTTTGAAAGCCGGCGCGGCGGAGCGCCTGAACGGCGCCTTCGAGCTGCCACGGCGTGGTGTTGGCCCCGGGGAACGGGTAGTGCCAGGAGATATTGTCCTTGAGGATGGTGGTGGCGTCCGGAGCAAGCGCCTGCTTCATATCGGCCAGATCGCACAGCCGTTCGATGTCGCTCAAAATGGTGCCGGGCTTGACCTTCAGCGCACTGACTTTGGCTTTGGACATGGTCTCCTTGATGGTTTATGCCGCCCGACGCCGCTGGCCGCAAATTTGCGGGCTCAGCCACCGAAACGGCCGAACGGCCGCCTGCCCGAATAGCGCTGCTGATCCTCGAGCGCCTCCGCGATGCGCAACAGCTGGTTGTATTTCGCAACTCGGTCGCTGCGGCTCAAGCTCCCGGTCTTGATTTGCCCCGCGTTGGTGCCGACGCTGAGGTCGGCGATGAAGGCATCTTCGGTTTCACCCGAGCGATGGGAGATGACGGAAGCGTATCCGGCTTGGGTGGCGAGTCGGATGGTGTCGAGTGTTTCTGTGACCGAGCCGATCTGATTCAACTTGATCAGGATCGAATTGGCGACCTTGCGGGCGATCCCGAGCTCGAGCCGCTCCGGGTTGGTCACGAACAAGTCGTCGCCAACGAGCTGAACCCTGGAGCCCAGCCGGTCGGTCAAAAGTTTCCACCCTTCCCAGTCGTCTTCCGCAAGCCCATCTTCGATGCTGAGGATGGGGTACTTGCCGCAAAGCTCCGCATACACCTCCACGAGCTCCGAGGCGGTGCGCGGTTTACCGTCGAAAGTGTATTTTCCTTCGCTGTAAAATTCGCTCGCCGCCGCATCCAGCGCTAGGGCGACATCCTTTCCCGGCTCGTAGCCCGCGCTCTGGATGGCAGCCACGATTCGCTTCAGCGCTTCTTCATTGGAGCCGAGCCGCGGGGCGAAGCCACCTTCGTCCCCCACAGCGGTAACCAGCCCCTCGCGCTTCAAGCCGGCTTTGAGCGCGTGGAATACCTCTGCCCCAGCGCGCAAGGCCTCCGCGAAGCGCTCGAAGCCGACCGGCACGATCATGAACTCCTGCACTTCGAGGCCGCTGTCCGCGTGCACACCCCCGTTGATGATGTTCATCAACGGCGTCGGTAAGAGGCACGCGCCGGGACCGCCCAGATAGCGCCACAGGGGCAAACCCACCGAATCCGCCGCCGCCCGCGCGACCGCCATGGAAACCGCCAAAATCGCATTGGCGCCGAGCTTGCTCTTATTCGGAGTGCCGTCGAGCTCGCACAGTCGCTGGTCCACCGCGCCCTGGTCGAGCGCCGAGAGTCCAACTATCGCCGGCCCTAACTTGTGGTTGATGTTCTGCACCGCCCCGAGCACGCCTTTCCCGAGGAAGCGAGCTTTGTCGCCATCCCGAAGCTCAATCGCTTCGTGCTCACCGGTGGAGGCCCCGCTCGGCACCGCCGCCCGGCCTTGGCCGCTTGCGGTGAACGCTTCCGCTTCCACGGTGGGGAATCCGCGCGAATCCAAGATCTCGCGCGCTCTTACTTCGAGGATCTCCGACATGGGCCCGCGCTTATCATGAATGAAACGCGGGGGCGAGTCGCTCCCGGTTTCTTTCGGGACACTGGCGGAGGAATCGGGCTTCCGTCGAATGGGCCCGGCCGGCGGGCTGGATGGGGCTGGGGTTTCCTCTCTTGGCTCAGCTCAGTCAAGGCAAACGCTGAAGAGGGCCGGTTTGTCGTCGTTCGCTCCGTTGTCAGTGACAACCAGCAGCTTACGGTTGGTCGCGTCGATCACCGCCTGAGGAAACACACCCACTGCGCCCTGCCCCGCCGAGATATCGGGTGTACTCCAGGCAGGAAGGCTTCCAGGTCGGCTTCTCGTTCCCGCTGCCGCCGCAAGCCGCGGCAAGCGCGAAAGTGAACAGAC
>DASXTY010000584.1:0-3095 GCA_036505155.1 Polyangiaceae bacterium
GCGCGCTGCATGGACTGCGGCATTCCGTTTTGCAACACGGGGTGCCCCCTCGGAAATTTGATTCCGGACTGGAATGATCACGTCTATCGCAACCATCTCCAAGATGCGAGCGCCGCACTGCACGCCACCAACAATTTTCCGGAGTTCACCGGCCGAGTTTGTCCGGCTCCTTGCGAAGCTGCCTGCGTGCTCGCCATCAACGACGATCCGGTGAGCATCAAGCTCATCGAAAGGTCGATTGCCGATCGAGCATTTGACGAGGGCTTGGTAACACCGGTCCTGCCCAAGCGGCAGACGGGGAAAAAAGTCGCCGTGGTGGGATCCGGACCCGCCGGCATGGCCGCCGCCCAGCAGCTCGCGCGGGCCGGGCACTCGGTAACCCTGTTCGAAAAGGACGATCGCATCGGGGGGCTGCTCACTTATGGGATCCCTGATTTCAAGATGGAAAAGTGGCTGGTGGACCGTCGCGTCCAGCAGATGCAGCAGGAAGGGGTGACCTTTCGAACCGGCGTCGACGTTGGGGTCGATATCGACGCCGATGCACTCAGGGCCAGCTTCGATGCGCTCTGTCTCACCATCGGTTCGCGCGTCCCCCGAGATTTGCCGGTGCCCGGGCGCGAGCTCGGCGGCATCCACTTTGCGATGCCGTTTCTGGAGCAGCAAAACCGCCGCGTCGCCGGCGATCGCGTTCCGGAAGAAACGGCCATCCTCGCAACCGGCAAACGCGTGGTCGTCATCGGTGGTGGGGATACGGGCAGCGACTGCATCGGGACTTCCCACCGCCAGGGCGCCCAGAGCGTCACCAGCTTCGAAATCTTATCGCGCCCACCGGACCAGCCTTCGGAGCGCACGCCATGGCCCATGTGGCCGCTGATGCTGCGCACCTCGTCATCGCACGAGGAGGGCGGCACCCGGGACTGGAGCGTGTCCACCGAGCGCGTGAGCGGCAACGGCAAAGTGGAGCGCCTCCATTGTGTGCGCGTGGAAATGCGGAGCGGGAAGTTCGAGCGCGTGGCCGGAAGCGAGTTTGAAATAGAGGCCGACCTGGTGCTCTTGGCGATGGGGTTTGTGCATCCGGAGCACAAAGGTCTGCTGATAGACCTGGGCCTGCGATTGGACCAGCGAGGAAACATCGAGGTGGACGAAAACTTCATGAGCAGTGAGCGCGGCGTGTTTGCGGCGGGCGATTGCCGTCGGGGTCAGTCGCTCGTGGTTTGGGCCATTGCGGAAGGCCGCAAAGCCGCGCGGGGCGTCGATCGCTATCTGATGGGCCGAACCGAGCTCGCGTGAGCCCGCGGTCAACCGCCGCGTGCGCGCTCTTCGCACTGGCACTGATTTTCACCTTGGGTGCACGTGCCGCGGAAAACTCTGCGCAAGCCGAACTAACTCCCCCAACGCCGCTCTCGGTGGCCGCTCCCGAATACCCAAAAGGCTCCAGCGGAAATGCGGTCGTCATATTGGAGCTCGTCATCAACCCGTCGGGCGAAGTCCAGGATGCGCGCGTGGTTGACGGGGAAGAGCCCTTTGCAACCGCGGCCGTTCAGGCGGCTCGAGCCTGGCGTTTCGAGCCGGCTCGCCGAAAGGGCCAGCCGGTCGCCGCGCGCATTCGCTTCGAGGTGCGTTTTAATGAACCGACTCCTGCTCCAACTCCGACCACACCCACGGAGACCGAGCCCACGCCGCCCGCGTCAAAAACACGGGGCGCACCGACGGAAGAGTTGGTGGTCACGGTTCCGGGAAAGCGGCTCGAGCCCGGCGTTTCTTCGTTCAGCCGCGCGGAGGTTCGACAGCTGCCGGGCGCATTTGGCGATCCGTTTCGCGCCCTCGAGGCGCTGCCCGGCGTCACTCCGGTGTTCAGCGGCCTTCCCTACTTTTATGTGCGCGGCGCTCCCCCGGGCAATGTCGGGTATTTCCTGGACGACATCGAGGTGCCCCTCCTCTACCACTTTGCGCTCGGCCCTTCGGTAGTCAATCCCGCAATGGTGGACCGCGTCGACCTTTTTCCTGGCGCGTATCCCGCGCGCTACGGGCGCTTTGCCGGAGCCATCTTGGCTGCGAAAACGCTTCCGCCGGAACATCGCTTTCATGGCGAGACCACCATCCGGATATTCGACGCCGGCGGGGTGGTAGAAGCGCCATTTGCGGAACGGCGCGGAGCCGCGCTGGTCGGCGGGCGCTATTCGTACACCGCTCTCGCGCTCTCGTTGCTGGCCCCCGGCGTGGACCTTCAATATTGGGATTATCAGGCGCGTGTCGCTTTTGCGGTGGGACGGCACGACACCCTCACTCTGTTCGGGTTCGGCTCCTACGATTACCTCGGGCAAAGGGGTGAAACGGGATTCTCGACCCAGTTCCATCGGGTCAGTCTGCGCGCCGATCACGCCGTGTCCAAAAATACGGACGTTAGGGTGAGCGCTGCCGTGGGGCTCGATCGCACCGCCACCGGCGACTTGTTTGGGGTTCGAGACCGCAGCGGCGCTCTGCGAACCGACATCGATCATCGGGTTAGTCGAACCGCAGAATTGCGCGTCGGATCGGACATCACGCTGGACGCCTACGACATCCGGTTGAATCCGAACTCGACGTCGAGCGACACGTCGGATCCCACCAGTCGTGCCACGGGCGAGACGCTTTTTCCCACGCGCTTGGACACGGCGTCCGGATTGTGGGCGGATGTGGTGCTGAAGCCCGAGCCCGGCGTGAGCGTCACGCCCGGGCTGCGATTCGACTATTATAGCTCCAACGGTTTTGCCACCGTTGGCGTTGATCCGAGGATCTCCACCCGCATCGAGCTCAGCCGACGACTTAGCGTGGTTCACACCCTCGGGCTTGCGCACCAGCCGCCGAGCTTCATCGTGCCGATTCCAGGGTTCAGCATCAGCGGCTTGGACAGCGGCTTGCAGGAAAGCGTTCAAGCAAGCTCCGGCATCGAGGCCGACTTGTTTGCTCACATCACCGGAACCCTCACCGTGTTCGATGCAATATTTTTGAACATGACCGATCCCCTGAGCAGTGGGGAGATCGAACGCTACTTGGATCGCACTCAGGGATCGGCCGTGGGTTTGGAGTTCAGCCTGCGACGCCCGTTTACCGAA
>DASXTY010000585.1:0-1606 GCA_036505155.1 Polyangiaceae bacterium
CTGGAAACCCTGCCCCGCGCGATCCAGCAGGTGCTCGCCATGGCCTGAGGGCCCCGTGTGGTGCAGGCGTCCCGCCTGCACGGCTGGCGCCGTCCTCCGGCAGGTGCTGGGCTTGCGATGGCCAGGCGGCAGGCCTTTGCCGCACTGGAGAAAAAATGAGCGGTTGGACGGTTGGACGGTTGGCCCTTGACACGCTGCGGCCATAGCCCGCGTCGCCTCGCGACGCCCGCCGCGCGGCGGCGAGCGGCGTGTCAAGGGTTGGACGGAAAAAGCCGCACGGATTTCGAAGGCGGCCTTTGCGAAAGTGTGACACTTTCGAGAGTTTGCGGACCGCGGACCACCCCGCACGGGGTCGCCAATGCGGTTGGAGCGTGTGGCGCGCCGGTTCTTTGTGTTTTTGTGAAAATTGTGACACTTTCCGTACTTTCGCCAAGATCATGCGTACCGCTGCGTGTGTGGCCCCAATACGCTCGCTTACGCTCGCGGTTCTGAAAAGGGGCAGCGCGCACCGGGAACCTCCGCTATGCCGCGCAGCTTCGCGACGCGCGGGCCGCAGGATCAGGCTGCGGTGGACCGCACCGCTGCTTCAACCATACAACGCGCGCGGCGCTCGCTCCTTCGGCACGCGCGGAGCGTCCACGCGTGAGTTCTGAGCGGTGAGGTGGGGTGCCGTTACAGAGCGACAGGGGAACTTACGGGCGCGGGGCTTGCAGCGCCGGGCGCTTTGGCGTGCGCCGGCGGAGGGATTCGATGCAGCGAAGGCCGGACTCGCGGTATGCGGGTCGCCTGGGTAGCGCCGCGAGAGCGGCGCGCACGGAAAATCACAATGTCCCCCTTTTGCTCCCTAGCAACTGCGGAAACTCGCGCCCATCGATTGCTTCATTACGGATTTCGAACGGGAACAACTCAATATCAGCGAAACGAGACCAATCTACGCAGGTCACTAGTTCCTCCGAGACATAAAGGGTGCATCCGTCATCGTTGTACACTGGCCCGGCCCCAAGTTCACTCCGCACAACGTAAGCCGGCTCCTCCCACAGACTGCCAACGGACCCACACTCGGCGCACGGGTAGTACTTGGAGTCACGCGATCCACGTATGAGGATAAAGGAGTCCGTGTAATGTGTGCTATAATCTCCGAGGCGCGCTCCATTCGCATCAAAGCACCGTCCGAAGACAAAACGCTGCATGTAGCGCGATAACTGATTCCGCAGATCCGCTCGTATAATCCCAATCGAGCGGAAGCTCACGTTAGAGGCGGACGTTCCCTTCGGTATCTCGAGGATGTGCGCGTCGACTGGCTCCGGGTAGCGCCTGCGGTCAACTCTTTTGCAGGTGCGACAGAAGTCGACACCGAGACTTCGCTCTTTCCAATCCCGCAGCCCCAACACGTGGGCCCCGCGATCCTTGGGAAGCAGCTTGTAAATGAGCCGATCCATTGTCATTGCCTCGCCAGTTGCTCGAGGACAGAGCCCAGCAGCGACGTGCCGTGCTCGCTGTCGAACCGCTGCGTATAGCGCGTGAGAACTTCGATAGCCCGCTCAGCGTTGTCCCCCTGACGCAGAACGTCGTCCCAGTGCTGCCCCGGGTGAATCGCCAGTCCGTT
>DASXTY010000586.1:0-1787 GCA_036505155.1 Polyangiaceae bacterium
AAGGCATGGCTCTTTTGCGGCCGTGATGCGAGGCCCGGCGCGCAACCGATGCATTGGCGAACATGACGACCCGCAAGAAGCTCGGCCAAGATCCGGAGCTACATCCGCGACACGTTGAGGCGCGTCCTCGACGGTGAGAAGAATCTGAACGCGCTCTTGCTCGAGAAGTACAAGCCCGGCGGTGCGCTCGGCAGCGCGTCCGAGTCAGCCGCCGCGTAGCGCAATCCATTTCGGCCTCGCGCTCGTCGAGCGACGGGCGACGGTCGTCGCCGCGCCGCGCTGCGACAGACTCGGAGACGAAGCGCGAGCTGGACGCATGAGCGCTGATGGGCTCACGGCGAATGTTCGGCAGGAGCTGTTTCGTCTGGAGCCGACAGGCACCTCGGACAGTGGCACCATGGCAAACTTTACTTGCAGTGGGTTCTTCCTGAACGTCCAGTACTTGAGCCCCTAGAGCGTGACGGATGACCGTGCAACAATTGCTTGATCAAGACCGGAGCCGATCTCTCGCGAGTTGACGACGAGCGCGCACGGCCGTACGGCTTTCGGGAGGAAATGGGCGAGGTGCGGACCGGAAAGCTATTTAGCGTGCTGGGGGGCTGCTTGTTGGCGGTCGCGGTGGGCTTGTGCCTGCTGACGCTCGACTTCATTCACCATGCCCGGTCCGCTGAGGGACTCGTCAGCCCCGCGAGCACCAGTGACACTCACGCCCGCATCGATTTCGCCACCGCATCGGGCCAAAAAGTCTGGTTCGGAACGGGCGGAGAGATCGCCACCCGGCCCGGCCAAAGAGTGCAGGTCCTGTATCAGGAAGGGTTGGACCCACGCTGGCACTCGAACGGAGTGGACGCGCGCCTCGCTGCCGCGGGTGCTCTTTGGTATCTGCCATCGATGCTCGCTCTCCTCGGTGGGGGACTTCTCGTGGTCGGCCTGTGTGGCTCGAGCATCGAGCGCATGCTGCGGGCTTTGAGACGCGCATCTGCAAGACCGCTGACCTAACGCGCGACGACTTCTTGGGGTTGGCGGTGGCGCGACAGAGAGCTCGCGGCCGAACTGCTTGCCAGAAGCGAGGAGCACGACGCCCCGATGACGCCCATTTTTCGCTGCGTGTCGAGCGGTTGAAAAGGTATAAGACCGGCAACGCGGGAGCAGCGCATGGTCAAATGGTTAGCGGCGGTCGGCGCGGGTGGCACGAATGCGCACGCCGATGTGACAGCGGTACAGAATCTGATCAATCAGTCGATTCGCACGACCACACCTCGCTCACCTTGCCACGGGCGCGGAGCACGCAAAATACACGAAGAGCAGCCAAACGGTGGTCGTCTTTCAGCCGCCACACCCCTATTCCCGTTTTCTAGCCTTCCCGTCGTTGGCCGAAGGCGTCGCGTACTGGATCAAACGCCACCAGAAAGTGGCATCTAACCACTCTACGTACGTTGCCACAGCAAACGCGGGCAACTGTAAGTTGATCGCCCATTTTCTGAAGATGGATCGCTATTACACCGGCGTTGAAGGCGAGTACGCGTCCAGTATGACCACGTATAAAGCTCGACTCGATCGAACCTTGGGCCCCGCGACGTGAGCAAGCGGTCGTTCATCGTGGCCAGCCTGATTTGTGCGTGCAGCCGTACCGAGCGTATCAGTGGCGCTCCCATCCCGACGACGCCGGAGGCAAGTGCATCCAGCGCTCCCCCAGTTTCCAGCAATAAGCTCGCAGTGGGGGCGCCAACTTCGGTCGTGTCCGTATCCAGCTCAGCGGCGTCCGCAGTTCGACGCGGTACAATACG
>DASXTY010000587.1:0-11258 GCA_036505155.1 Polyangiaceae bacterium
CGAGTGAGCGTGAGCTTCTGGCAGCCGAGCTCACTCGTTTGGGGGCTGAAGTGACGCCTAGTCAGGCGAATTTTCTCTGGTTTCGAAGCCAGCGACCCGCCGCCGAAATTTTCGACGCGCTTTCGCAACGCGGTGTCCTGATACGGAGCTTCCATCAGCGAGGGGGCCGCCTTGCCCACCAACTACGCGTTACCGTGGGCACGAAAATGCAAAATGAGGCATTTCTGAAAGCGGTGCGTGAGGTGTTTTGAAGGTCGAGATCCGCCTTTGGGCGGGGTTTGGGTCGGCCATGATGGTCTGCGCGTGCAGTTGGGGCACGACGACCGTCGTGCGCAGCGTGAACGGGCGCACTATCGAAGGACGTTTCATCAACGATACCGCCTATGCGCTGTACGCAAGAGGGGCGCTGCTCGAGGCGCAGGGTGACCTCCAAGCGGCAAGCCTTGCCTACGCACGGGCGCTGGATGAAGATCCGGACAGCGCCGAGCTCTGGACTCGGCTCGGAGCTGTGCGCTGTAAGAGCAAACGCTCCGACGCGTGGCAGGCCTTTGAGCGGGCGAGCGCCATCGACCCGGAATACGAACCTCTTTGGAGTGAAAAGGCGACCTGTCATCTGGCCGCAGGACAACTCGCGCTTGCGCTGGGCGAAGCCAAAACCGCGGTGCGCCTGGACCCGAACCGCGTGGCCACCAGCTTGCTGGTCATCTCCATCTATGAGAAATCAGGCCGCGGAGCGGATGCCGGTCGCTGGTTGTACGCGCTGGCGGTCCGAAGTCCACAGTCCGTGATGGTGTATCGGGCGATGCGCGATTTTGCTTTGCGGCATGCGGACCGCGTTCGCGAACGTCAGACACGCGAGGGTTTGGCCGGTATCGATCCCGAATCCGCCCCGGGCTTTTCAGATGACGACGCCCGCCGCATGCTAAAAAAGAATATCGACGATGCGCTCATCGGCGCCGACGTGGATCGAGCGCTAAAGTTCGCAGTTTTAGCGCACGTGGCGCCCGGCGAGGTTGCCCTTCGCGCCGCTGCGCTCGGAGGGGCTGAAACCGCCCTCACCCTCGCTCGTCGGCTCCTGGCTGCGGACCCTTCCAACGCGGACGCCTGGGTTGCCGCTCTGGTGTCGCTCGACCTTCTGCGACAAAAGGACGCGTTCCAACAAATGCTCGCGACTTGGGAGCTGGTGGGGCCGCCGGGCGCGCTCGGTGCGCGGCTATTTGCTGCGCTGCTCGAGCGGCGAGTGGACGCCGGCGCTGCGCAAACCTGGCTCGCCGCTTACGGCCCCTTGCCCACCGAAGATCTACCCGGACTCGGGGCTCCGGAGGGACGATAGGTCTGAGCGCCAGCGTCCGCCTGAGCTGCTCGACGATCCTGCTCGCGTTGAACGGCGCTCCGAATGGTCGGAACCTGCGGCGGGTGTTTCTTCGCGTCATAGGCGATCTCGAGGTCGACCACGCTGGCTTTATTGGGCTCGACGACCGTTTGTTTCGAGATGCTCTGCATGATGGTGGGCAGGAATGCGGAAACGCTGACTTTTCCAACTGGCACTCCACGGATTTCGTACGCGCCGTCGAGCCCGGTAACCGTGTGGGTCGGGTACTTCAGAACCAGAACCTCTGCGAACATGAAATCTTTTACGGTGTCGGTGAGCACGTAACGTCCGGGCTGACCGGGATAGAGCGGTACCGGGTCTCCGTGGGGAACAGCGACCAACTGAGCCGGCATCCGCGCTCCTTGAAGCTCGGGTACATAGGTATCGCTGCTTCGGTTGACCACTTCGAGCCGCTGACCGAAGGTAAGTGCAACCGTGCGCGTGCTCCACGCGCAGTCGCGCGCTTCCACTTGCACCACCGGATTGGTTTCGGGCACGTAACCGCGGTATTCGGTCACGGCCACCAGCGCATCCGCCAGGCTGCGCATCATGCCTTCGCGGAAGAGTTTGGCGTAGGCGACTCTTGCCCCAGCACATTTGGGCGGTATCCGCGCAACCAGCTCATCCAAGCTCGGCGCCTGATCCCCGGTGATCGAGACCCGACCTCGAACGCTGCCGGTGGGTCCCGCGTACGGTTTCTCACCCTGCGGATTGACGACCTTTTGGATCCGGTTATTGGGATTCGGGATGCCCGAGGCTGCCGGCGAGCTCCCGGCTTTCGCCAACGCCGAAGACGCCGAGGAGGCGGACGACCCCGAAGCGGTTGAGCCCGGACCTTTCTTACAGCCGAATAGGGCGACCAGGGCCGCGAAACCCACCAAGCGGTAACGGCACGATTTGGACACGAAGCTCCTTTTGGCCAGTTTTTTTTACCGAGAAGCCCGAGTTGTGCCAGCAATCAACACCGCTCTGCAAAAAAAATCTCCGGTCCGCCCTGTTTACCCGGTTCTGGCTTTTGCTACGCCCTTGGTTGCGACTCTCAGTCTGGGGTGCAGCCGCACCGACGACGTGATGGACGCGCTCAGGGGACTTGGCGAGCTGACGCTCGGCGATCCGCCGCCGGCAGCAGCTCCAGCGTCTTTCGGTGATGTGGTACAGAGCGACCACTTCGCGCTCCGCTTGCTGGGGACACACGCTTGCGACGCCTCCGGTTACCAGCGCCTCGCCCCGGAGGACAGTCTGCTAGGAGTGCTGGTCGAGCTCGAGGCGCGCTCCGACCAGGCAGTACCCGCCAATCCTTTTTACGCGCGGCTAAAAGACTCGGAGCAAAGAGCGTATGGGCCCGAGCTCGGTGGCTGCACCCCGCTTTTGTACCATCCACCGCTCAGCCGGGGTGAAACCGCACAGGGTTTTTTCAACTTCATGGTTCCGCGCGCGGCGACGAGGCTCCGCTTGCTGTACGCGCCGCGTCTGGGAATGGGCTCCGAAGCAGAAACGGCGAGCATTGAGCTTGCTCGCTGAGGCTCTAATTCGGGCTCGGCTGGTTACAGCCAAAGACCACATCGATGTCGACCCCGCCGGCTCGCACCGTGTTGCAGCTCGCACCCAGAAAACTCACCACATTGGAGTCGGGGTTATAGCTCCAGCCGTCCGGGCTGTTGCGCTCGACCGAAAAGTTGTTGATGAAGACGTAGATGTCGGGCGAGGCCGGCTGCGTGTCCAACTGGAAATCACAGCCCACCAGATTGAAAATGATCCCCTCCATGGCCGCTTGCAGCGTCGTCAGATCGGTTGCCGGGTAATAGTCCGAGGCTGGGTCGGGGTTCGGCGCGCCGCCCGCAACTGCCCAACGATTGAGCACGTCTGGATAGGTGGAGGCCCCGGTGAAGAAACCAATGATATAGGTCTTGATGCCGGCGACGGCGAGGTTGCCGATGGTCTGCTCGGTGACGGTGTTGTTAGTGGCGATGGTGCCGCAATTGTGCTCGTCGCCGTCGCTAACCAGTAGAACATAATTCGCGCGCTGGGGATCGCGGAGCTCGGCCAACGTTTCGACCTGCTGAAACGTCGCCATGATGGGCGTCACGCAGGGGCCGTCGGGGAACCACGGATCGGTGGGGTTTTGCGCCGAAACCAGCAAACTCTGGATCGCGGACTCGGTCCCGAGCGCAGGAGAAATCGAAGGCGGGTCCTGGGTGCAGTCGGCCCCGGTGATGTCGGGGAAGAGCTCGAGACCCCAACGCACCCTGCCCGAAAAGGCCGTCGTCAGTCCCACCATCGCACTGACGGACCAATCGAATTTGCTGGGTCCGCTGCGACAAGTTTGGCCTTTGGTAGAGCCGGTGGCGCAATACGACATGGAGCAAGATCGGTCGGACAAGATCAAAACGTTGGGCGCGTTTTCCGTGAGCTTGAACTCGGCGGCGCCACATTGGCCTCCGGCCTCACACACACCAGCGGTGCACACCTGCCCCAAAAAACAGTCGGCATCGGTCAGGCATGTGCCCGGATCGACGCAGCGTAGGCCGGGGCTACACACTTGTCCGTTGGTGCAAGGCGGGTTGCAATCCAGGGTCAGGACGGTGCCCCCGGAACCGATGGTAATAACGCCGCCGGTGCCGTTCCCCGTCGTTCCTCCCGAGCCGGAGGTGGCACTGCCCCCGCCGCCGCTGATGCCGCCCCCCGCGCCACCGACGGTACTGCCATTGCCGCCAGAGGAGGCCTCTTCTCGCGACAAGACCTTGCCGTCTCCACTACAGCCGACGCTGAGCAGGAGCAGCGCGGGGAGCCCGAAAAATGTCTTCAGCTGGTTCATACCCTACAGTGCAGCGCTCTAGCCCAAACCGGCTCAGACAAAGAAAAGATTGCCCAGTGAGCCTATCCGGGCACTAAAACCACACTACATTCTAGCATGGTTGTGAGCCCTCTCCGCGTAGTCGGTCCTGCAAGCGCGGACGTTCCGCTGGTGGCGAGCGCCATCACCGGAGACGAGCAGGCATACACGGCCCTATACCGGCGCCACGCTCCTTACATTGCCCGGCTCATTTACCGAATCCTGGGAAGCGATTCGGACTTGGATGACATTTTGCAGGAAACATTCGTCGATGGGTTTCGACAGCTCGAGGCGCTCACCGAGCATCACAAGATTCGTTCTTACCTGGTGACCATCGCCGTTCGCCGAATCCACGCACGTCTGTCCTTTCGCTATCGCGTGCGCAAGCTCGGCCAACAATTGCTGGGCACCAGCCCTCGCGTATCGGACCCGGAGCTCCGCGCCACGGTCCACGCGCTCTATGCTGCGCTCGGGCGCGTCGACCCACGGCATCGAATCGCCTGGGTGCTTCACCGAGTGGAGGGGTATACCCTGCCCGAGGTCGCTCAACAGACCACGGCATCGCTGGCGACCGTCAAACGTTGGGTCGCGGCGGTGGATCAAGTAGTGGAGGACTCCAATGCGACCCGATGACGCGGCTCGTCTGATAGGCGAGCAAGTTTCTGTTCCTTGGGATGAGTTCCGAGCAGCCCGGGGGCAGAAGCGAGTGCTCGGAGGGTTGCGTAAGCGCCCCCCCCAACCTCGGCGCGCACGCTCGCCTCTGGTCTGGGTCGCGGCGGCTGCCGTATTGATAGGTCTGGTCGGGTTGCTGCGGTTTAGCTTCCGTCCCAACTCACCGCAGGCAGGTTTGGAATTTGGCGACGGGTCCTCGGTGTTGCCCGATGCGCATACCCGCGTGGTGCCGGAGCTGGTCGCGGCGGACAAAATCCAGGTGCGTCAGTCGGGGGGCAGCGCAACTTACGAGGTGACGCCGCATCCGCACCGGAGTTTCGTGGTTCGAGTCAAAGAGGTGCGGGTGGAAGTGATTGGAACCGCCTTCCGCATTGATGACCTGGAAGCGGCGGTGCGCGTGACTGTGCAGCGCGGCCGCGTGCGCGTAACTCGCGGTGCGCGAACTGTCATTCTGGGTGCGGGCGAATCGCTTCTGCTCCGAGATCGTGACGACGAGGTGGCTGTTCACGCTGCTTCATCAGGCGCGAGCCCACTGGCGTCGGATTCCATACCGCTGCTCGATTTGACGGATGCAGCCGCAACGGAGCCGCCGGAAACCAGCGCCGCCGAGCTCTTCCGCAGTGCGGATGACGCGCGTGCAGCGGGTAACTCGGTGGAGGCATTGCGCCTGCTCAAGCTCTTGGTTCAGCAGCATCCCCTGGATCGCCGCGTCACCCTGGCGAGGTTCACGATGGGCCGTATCGAAGCCCAGCGCGATAACTTCGCCGAGGCGGCACGGGCTTTCGAGTCTTGCGGCAACGCGCTGTCCGGCGAGGCGCTGGCGGAGGCTGCACTGGCCCGAGCCGCCGCCGGCCAAGCTTCCGAGGCCAAGGCTCACGCAAAACACTACCGAGAGCAGTTTCCAGGAGGACCTCGCTACCGAGAACTCGCTAAGCTCGCGGAGTGAAAGTCGGGCTTGCGTTTTCAGCCAGCGTGGTTCTGGTACTTATCCTGATCGGGGCGCCACGGAAGGCTTGCGGGTCGAATGAGATCCGAGTGCTTGCCCAGGGATGCGCCATGCGCGAACGGGAGCTCGAACGGCTGGTTCGCTTGGAGCTCGCGAGCGTGGTCGATGCGGGCGACCATCCGGAGAGCTATTCGGTGGAAATCCGCTGCCGCGAAAGTGAGGTCAAAATCAGGATCGAGGATCCCCTAACCAACAAGACTCTCGAGCGGACTATCCTCGCTCCGCCGAGAAGCGAGCCCGAACCGGAACGTCTTATCGCGCTCAGCGTCGCTCAGCTCTATCGCGCTGCGTGGCTCGAGCTCGCGGCTGAGGACGCGCCCCCGCTGCCGCCGGCCAAGCCCCCGCTGCGACGCGCTGAAAAAGAGATCGCCATTGCAAAGCGCGTTTCGAAAACCATCCTGGGTATCAACGACACGGCGTCGCACTGGTCGCTTGGAGGCGGACTTGGGGTTCATGCCCGACGGGTTCAAACGGTGCTCCCGAATCTCGAGCTTTACGGCAGCTGGGCTCCAACCGACGACTCCTACTGGTTTCTGTGCAGTTTGGGACTGGAACTTTGGGGCGTCAGCCGAGCTCACGGCTTTTTGGAAACCAGCGTCTTCCGCCCCGGCGTGGGAGTGGGCAGAGAGCTCGCGAAGTACGGACCCTGGTCCTTATTCGTCGAGGCTTTAGTGGGAGCCGACTACGCACACATTGCGGCAACGGCGGCCTCCCCAGGCTACCAAGCGAATAAACCCGTATATGGATGGGGTTTTGAAGCGTCTTTGAGTCCAGGGGCAGGGTGGCGCGTCGGCCGCGCGTTTCGCATCGAGATCCTGCTGCGCACAGGGCTCCTTGCAGGAACGCCCAAGGCTATTATCGACCAAGACAAGGATCTCTCGCTAAACGGGTTTTGGATGGGCGGCGACCTGCGGCTTCGCGGGTTTCTCTGATCGCGACTTCCAAAGGTTGCCGAAAGCAGTTTGCCCCGGCTTTCCGCGCTATGCTGCGCGCTCCGCCCCCGTAGCTCAGAGGATAGAGCAGCGGTTTCCTAAACCGTTGGTCGGCCGTTCGACTCGGCCCGGGGGCGCAGCTGCTTCCCCAAGCAACTTGATCAACGATACCAGGTGCAACGGTTCTGTACGCAGCCGCAAGCCACTCCCGCAGGAGCGGTGCAGTCGCAGGTACTGATGCCCATGTTCGTCTTGCTCGCGCACATTTCCCCGCCGCACCCGGTGGCGACACAGTCGGCGTCGGTGGCGCAAGAATCCCCAGTGCTGCGAGCGCAGGCCACAGTGCTCGAGTCCACTGCGGTTCGGCTCGGCTCGCAGCCGAGGTATTGACCGCCTCCGCAGAAGCAGGCACAGCCGGGGTCGGTGCCCGGGCATTGCGCGTCACAATTGCAGAAACACGGCTCAGTCTTCGCCTGGCAACCGGTGTGCGTGACGCAGTCGCAGTAACCGAGCCCGGTGCATGGGGAACCACTCGAGCCGCAGTTGGGTGCTTGCTCAGTGCACGCACCCGACTGGTCACAGAACTTGATAACTGCCGTTTCCAAGCAGGTTGGATCGCTGGGTGAACACAGGGTGCACGTATCGCCGCACGCCTTTGTCGCACAGGGGTTGTAACTCGTGCAACCGATGAGCGTGCACCCCCAGCCGTCGCCCTGCGGGGTACATGAACAGGTGTTGCACCCGTCGCCCGCGGGCTTGCTGGTACCGGGCTGACAGCAATCCGGATCCTGCAATCGGCAAGGATCGCTTAAGGGGTGTCCACAAACGCCGTTCGACACCTCGGCAATTGCCGGGCAAGCCGTAGCAGCGCCGCCTGAGCTGGATCCCCCGCTGGGCTGCCCTCCCCTGCCCGCCGTAGCGCCTCCCTGTCCGGCTGGACTGCCGCCGGTTGCGGTGGAGCCAGCGCCGCCGTCCCGCTGGGAGCCAAAATCGGCGTCTTGGCCCAGATTGCAGCCGGGCGCGAAGCTCAAAAAAACCACAGTGAAAGCCGCGGCTCGCGAAAGCTCGGTTCTTGTAAAGTACATGAAGGCCTCGTGTCAGGTTTTTGCTTGAAGTGCGTTCTGTTGATTGGGTGGCCGGAAACCAACGCGTCCTTTACAAAAAAATCAGCGCGGGCGGACGCATGAAGACTGAACCCGCGACAGCAGTGGCGACCTGGGGAATACGCGAGCGAAACGATCCGCGGTCCCGCGCGCCTCGTCGACGCGACCCAGCGAGCAGAGCGCTAGAACCTCTGCCGCCATGCGCTCCTGCTCGAGCGCTCCGCCAGGAAAGCGTTGTGCCTGCTCTCGCAGCAAACCAAGCGCTTTTTCGGGTCGGCGGCTTCGAAGCTCTCCCTGCGCGGCCTCGAGCATCCTCATCTCCGCTGACAAGGTCGAGTCCCGATCGGATGGTCTGACCGCGCCGAAAGCGGGACCCGCGGAGGTGGGAGCCGCAACGGGTGGATTCGCAGCGGTTGGCGGAGCCGTGGCGCCAGGCCAAATGACGGCAGCCGGCGGAGCCGCAGCGGCGGATGGTGCTGAAAGCAAGGCGGGTTTGGGCTCAAAAGAAGGCTCGGCCGCGGGGATGTCTCCCAAGCCCCGCCGCGGCAGCACCGCCGATGAATGGCTCTGCTCGGACGTCCCAACAGAGGAAACATTGATTCGCCTGCGGTCGCGCACCCAGCCATGGACGAGCACTGTTGCCGGTACCGCGACGCACAGCGCTGCCAGGACAATCCATTTCGATCCGAGGACGCTGGCTCCGAGCACAGACGCTTTGGATGCGGATGCCACGGTCGAGGCGGCACTCGCTGCCCCTGTACTCAGCGCCAGCGCAAGCCCGCGGCGCACTCGAACACGATCCGACTGCGTCGGCTCATCGGTACCGACCGAAAGGTCGACGAGCTTTTGCGCCTGGGGACTAAGCCGATCTGTCATGGTGACCTCCACCTGGATTTCGCATTGTAGCGAGCCAGGGCTGACTCGAACTGACGCCGCGCCGTTCGCAGACGAGAATAAACGGTGTTGATGTTCGAACCGACTGCCGCCGCGATCTCGGGAGCGCTCATCTGTTCCAGCTCGGCCAAAATGAAAACACTGCGCCGCTTGTCGTCGAGCTCATCCAGCAGCAGGTGCACCAAGCGGGCCGCCTCCGCCCTCGAGCTCGTGTCCATTGGATTCGCGTTGGGATCTGGCACTTCGTGGGACAGGGTTTCGGTTGCACGGCGTCTGCCGGAGCGCCGGTGACTGGCCACCACTCGCAGCGTGACCCCGAAAAGCCAGGTTTTTAGCGCCGAGCGGCCTTGAAAGTCGCCGAGTCGGCGGTGGACCACCACAAACACATCCTGAACGACATCATCCATGCTCGACGGCGAAACGCCGAGCCGGCGCGCCGTTCGCCATACAAAAGCGAAATGTTCGGCATAGACCGAATCGAAGTCCGGAGTGTCCAGGTCCGCTTGGCGTTCCGGCACCGGACGACTCAGCGCCATGTGCACAGAAGAGCAGTTACCGGCATGAGCTCGATCCGTCACCGAAAGCGCAGCTCCAGCCCCAGGGCACCGCGGGCTTCGACGACCGCGGGCCGGTGTAGGCGATCTTTTCCGCCATCGGTGCGCCGAACGATGACGTTCGCGCGGCCGATGGGTGCGACGGCACGGGCCTCGAGGCTCACGGCAAACGCCTTATTGATGGGAATTCCGAGCACTAGCGCCGCGTCGACTGCCAGCCAAGGCACAGCATCGGAGGCAGGGTCGATGCCGGCGCCTGAGCCCCGGCCCCACAAGGCGCCGGATTCGGCCCCCGCGCAAGCCGCGAGCTCGGGCGACTCGACCCGCAGCGAGTAGCAGCCGAAAAATGCTCCGGTGGCCAGGGAAACGTCACCGCTTGCATTCGTTAGGGCGGTGGACTCGGCGCGTTGTGGCGGAAAATAACTGGCGACCAGCTTTAGGTGAATCCGTGCCCAGCCGACCGCGCCGGCGAGCTCGATTCCCGGCGCTGTCTTGGGCAACGATCCCACGTCGATGGCGGCCTGCAGCCCCATCGCAAAGTTGGGTTTCGGACTTTCCGAGATTTTTTCCGCCGCAGAGTCCGCGCGCCGATGGGGCGACGGCTGAGTTTGGGGTGGGGGTGGCTCCGATGTCGTTTGCGCTTCCGGCGTTGGTGGCTTGGAAGCGGGCAACGGCTCCACTAACGCGAAGCGCGCAACTGCTTCGGAGCGAAGTGGTTCCGGAATCTTTTCGGGATCGATGGCAATCGCAAGGATTAGGGCAGCTGCCCTCGCCGCTTCTTCGCATGTGTTGGTGCGTATCTCACGTGACGAAGGCTCGCCTCGGTCCCGGACCTCCAGCTTTAGCATCCAGCCGCTCTCCTCTTCTTCCAATCTCGCCTGCACTCTCATCGGCTTGGAGAGGACCTTCGAGGGGGATTCACCGATGAGCCGTTCGATTTCCGAGAGCACGAAACTGCTCTGCGGGCAGCCGGCCGGCGCCTCCCATTTCAGCTCGAGGCGCGGCGCGTCGGCATGAGCTAGAGCGGGAAATGCAAGCACCAGCGCGCACCCCAAAAAAACCCATTTCCTGCGGCTTTTCCCCCCGCGCGCCCCAGTTTTACACGCATTCCTGCCTCTCGCCATATCGTCGTGACCAAGCCTACCAGGCTTCGCTGCACGGTCGGCGGAGTAACGCGTTCAGGCTAGTTCGCTGCCCGGTCGGGATTCAGCTGGTGCCAAACAGATCCTGGATGCGCGAATCGAGCGCGAGCGCGATCTTGTAAAGGCTCGAAATGGACGGGCTTGATTCCGCTCGTTCGATTTGCGATAGGAGCGAAATGCTGAGGCCGGTGCGCCGGCTCATCTGCTTCAGGGTAAGCTCCTTGTCTTTTCGCAAGTTTCGGATGGTATCGCCGATGATCTTGTGCAACTGCGCTTCCGGCGTTCGCGCCAGCCCCTTCTTCTTCATGATGCGCTCGAGCACCTCGCGGAACTCGTCGACATTGAAGGGCTTTTTGATGTAGTCGACCGCGTCGAGCTTCATGGACGCGATCGCAGTGTTCAAATCAGGATGGGCGGTAAAGATGACGACGGCGACGTCGGAGTCGATGGCGCGGATGCGTCGCAATACGTCGATGCCGTCGAGCTTGGGCATCATCAGGTCCAAAATGATGACGTGATAATTGCCTTGTCGGATTTCTGGCTCGACCAGCGTCGAATCGCTCAAAGTTTTGACGGTAAATCCGTCCTTCTCGAGCAGCGTCTGCATGTAATCGCAGATGGCGCGATCGTCGTCCACGATCAGAATTTCGACCGAGGGGACTTCGATGCTCACGCCTCTTTCTTCAACAGCTCCCAATGATGCTGATTGCAGTGACACTATAATCTGGCCTCCCTTATTTACCATAGTAC
>DASXTY010000588.1:0-5429 GCA_036505155.1 Polyangiaceae bacterium
AGGGCCGGCAGATTCAGCCGAGCTTTCACCAATGTAGCCTACGCGCGGCGCCTTGGCCGTGCCAGGCGCGAGCTTCCGGCGGCGATTTTTCAGCGCCTGCCGGCGAATGGTGCCGGTTCCCAGCCCGGTTCAAATGTTCTAGTGTCCTGAGTCAGCAATTCCTTCCGGAATTGCTGGACTGCCGCTTCGCGGCCCGCTGCTTCGCAGCGGCAGGCCACTATCCTGTTTTGTAGGGGCGCCTCGCGCCCCCCTCTCGGGCGATTCACCCCCAGAGAAAAATTCTCCGCCGAATTTTGCTAGTGTGCCGAAGGCATTTATTCGAACTACGGACTCGGCACACAAAAATACGCACCCGCTCTTGTCATGCCTCGGGCCATACTGGGGCCGCCATGGCCCAGATCCGCGCCGAGCATATATTCAACGCCACCGAAGACACTTACTGGGGCAAGATTTTCTTCGCCGAGGAATATAATCGCCGGTTGCATCTTGAGGCCCTTCGATTCCTGGAATGGCGCGAAGTTCGAGTGGAGGATAAGGGGGACTATGTCGAACGCACCGTCGAAGTCGTACCGCGGGTCGGCGAACTCCCCGGTCCCATCAAGAAGCTCATCGGTGACCGAATCGGATACGTCGAGCGCGGCATCTACGACAAGCGCGCGCGGCGCTACCGCATCACTGTCACCCCCAGCAGACTCGCCGACAAGCTCACCATCACGGGCGAGCTCTTCACCGAACCTGCACCAGAAGGGCGCTGCCGGAGAATTTATCTAGGTCGCGTCGAAGCGCGCATTTTCGGTGTGGGCGGCCTGCTCGAGAAACTTATCGTCTCCGATCTGGAGAAATCACTGGAGACCAGCGCGAGGTTTACCAACCAGTACATTAAGGAGAAGGGGCTGTAGCGTGGTGCAGCCGCCGGCAGGCGGCAGCGGGAGGCGCAGCAGCAGCACCAGGGGCTGCGGCAGGAGGCCTTGAGGTACAGATCAAGACAGCGCTGACACTTTGGGTACCGGAAGCCCCTGACAGTCGCCGTCCAAAACCGAGGGGCAGAAGCGCAGGCGCCTAGGTTGTGCGGCTAAGGGCGAGCGCTCTTGCGAGCCTTGGGGATAACTCGATTTCCGCGAAGAAATTCTTCGGATAGAGGTAGTCCTCGCCAGACTCATCGATGTTGGTTTCCTTCCGGCCGGTGCCGTGCCCCTCGTACCAGTGGAGCTCCGCCGTGCGAGTCGTGCCATCGTCGAGTTTGATCCTAGCCATGCAGCGCGCTCATGTGGCGTGCGCGGCAGTTCAGGACTTGCTTGCCGGCTTGCCGGCACCCGCTTCGGCGCGGCGTTTGCGCCTTTCCGTGGTGCGGTGCAGGTCGAGCAAGCGGGGCAGGGGATATCTCTCCAGGCGCCGGATGAAGCCCAGGTCGCTGGCACGCTTTTCGACCTCAGCGATAGCGCTCACCAGTTTGGCGCGGCTGCCGAAGCGCTGCTTAGTCTCGGTGAGCACCCGGTGAATCCTGAGCAGCTTAGCGTTGGAGACGCGGGCGAGGCCCTTCACTTGGTTGACGCGATCGATCCACATCGTGTCGGTGGCGAGGTCTTTTATGGCGTTCACCAGCTTTTCCTTGGTGTCGAACCGTTCTTTGACCAGTGACAAGGGCGTCTTTCGCATGGGTTGGTCGCCCTTTAGCAGGCTGAGCTCGTCCGGGCAACCGCCGACAAAACGCCGGCCGGCCCGGGCCCTGGCGGAATGCGTGACGCGAGCAAAGTAGCGTGCTAACGCGCGGACCTAATGGCACCTCGCGTGCGTTTTGCCCCCTCCCCGAGCGGTTACTTACACCTCGGGCTGGCTCGCACCGCGCTTTTCAACTGGCTCTGGGCGCGCAAGACCGGAGGAAAGCTGGTATTGCGCATCGAAGACACGGACCAAGAGCGCAGCAGCCCCGAAAGTGTTCGAGCCCTGGTCGCGGCGCTGCGCTGGCTGGGCCTCGACTGGGATGAAGGTCCAGAGGTGGGCGGGCCGCACGGCCCGTATTTCCAAAGCGAGCGCCGGTCTCGTTATCAAGCTGCCTCCGATCGTCTGATTGGCGAAGGCAAGGCATATCGCTGTTATTGCAGCAAGGAGCAGCTAGATCGCGCGCGCGCCGAGTTGAAGGCCGGGGATCCGAAAGCGCAGTTCGTTTATCCCGGCACCTGCCGAGCGCGCACCGATCATCCCGATTTGCCTTCGGTGGTGCGTTTCAAGGCTCCGTCGGAGGGGGTCACGGAATTTTCGGACCGGGTTTTCGGCCGTATCAGCACGCCCAATAAGGAGCAGCAGGACTTCATCATCCTGCGTCCCGACGGCTTCCCCTTATACAACTTAGCCTGTGTCGTGGATGACCACGAAATGGGTGTTACCCTGGTTGCGCGCGGACGCGATCATATCGGAAACACGCCGCTTCAGATTCTGCTCTATCGCGCTTTGGACTGGCAGGAGCCGGAATTTGCCCACCTACCCATGATTCTCGGTCCCGGCGGCGACAAGCTCAGCAAGCGGGATGGCGCGGTGGGCGTCGGCGACTACCGCGAACGCGGTTATCCACCGATGGGTGTCCTGAATTACCTGGTGCGGTTCGGCTGGTCGCACGGGGATCAGGAGATTTTTAGTCGCCAGGAGCTGGTCGACAAGTTCAGTTGGGAGCGGGTTAACCGAAGCGACGGTAAGTTCGACCAAAAGAAATTCCTGGATGTCGCCTTTGAACAGCTCAAGCGCCCCGACCTCACGCCACTCGAACACTACGCAGAGCTGGTCCAGCCATTTCTTCTGGCCCGCGGCCTCAGCGACATTCCGCTGCAAACCCTTCACCGAGCGATTGAAACCATCCGCGAGCGGGCGCGCACCTTAGAAGATGCGGCCAACCGCCTCGACTACTATTTTCGGGACCCGCCGGAGATGGAGTCGGCGGCGCGGGCGAAGTTTTTGGTCCCGGCGGCAGCTTCGCGGCTCGAAGCGCTGTCGAAGGTGCTCGCTCACGTACGGCCCTGGGACTCCCCGCAACTGGAAGCGCGCTTTCGTGACTGGCTGGCGGAGCATCAGCTCAACATGAAGGAAGTGGCGCAGCCGGTGCGCGTGGCCCTGACTGGGCGTAGCGACAGCCCCCCCTTGTTCGACGTGATGGCGGTGCTTGGGCGGGAACGGGCGCTGGAGCGTCTCAATTCAGCCGCCGTGCTGGCTAGAGCCGGTTAGTGATCTGGCTTGCTCCTATGTTTGGTGGCGTCACGGCCTGGCTCGCCCCCAAGCCCGCCGAGGAACCGCTGGGACTTTTGGTCAGGCAGCTCCACGAAGTCTCCTTTTTCGACCTTGCGCTGGATTATCCGCCGATTAAAGCGCTTCTCCCCCTGCCGGTTTTGGCGGCCCTGGCGCCCGTGGTCTGGTGGTTTTTCCGTGACACCTGGCGTTCGCTGGAAACCGAAGCGGCGCTACGGCGTAGCGAGGGCAGCCACAACTACGCGCGACCAGCGGCTTGCCTGGTGATCACGGCGGTGGTCCTAACCCTGCAAGAGTATTACGGGGGGCGAAGCTTTTTCGACCGAACGGTGCAGCCCTGGTTGGGCGAGCTTTCCCGGAGCCATAAGTGGCTCAAGCTCGAGCGCTACGACGAATACTACGGCTACTGCTGGTGGGTACTGGCGAGGGTGGTTGGCTACGTGTTCATCCCGCTGCCATTGTGGAAGCTACTATTTCCCCGAGACCGGCTGCTGGATATGGGACTCAGAGTACGAGGCTTTTTCACGCACTTTTGGGTCTACGGCATGTGCCTTGCCATTGTGGTGCCGGTCATGCTGTTAATTGCCTCGCAGCCCGACTTCGGTACCTATTACCCCTTCTACAAACAGAGCTCCCGGAGCTACTCCGACTGGGCAATGTGGGAGGCCATCTATTGGGTGCAGTTTTTCGCTCTCGAGCTGTTTTTCAGGGGTTGGATGCTGGCTGCGCTGCGGGGCTCGCTAGGTGCGGCCGCCATTTTCGTGATGGCGGTGCCCTACTGCATGATTCACTATGGCAAGCCGTATCTCGAGGCCCACGCGGCGATTGTGGCCGGGGTGGTCCTGGGCTCGCTCGCGATGCGGACGCGCAGCATCTACGCGGGGTTCCTGGTGCATATCACGGTGGCGTTCTTGATGGATTTTTTGGCCCTCTGGCGTCGGGCCGCGCTGCCGACTTCGCTGTGGCCCCACGCTTGACCCCCGAGGCTGCTCCCGCCGTCCCCCTTTTCGCCTCCGCCACTAAGTTGCCTTTGACATGCAACCAGCGGCGCATCATGCTGCCGTGCGTTGTCTTGGTTGGCGTGCGCACGGGTGTGGGGTGCTTGGGGAGAGCGAGACCGTTGAATTTTGGGCGAAGTCCCATTCCGGAAGGAACTTCAGGGTGAACGATACGAACGACAGTGAATGGAATCCACAGCGAAGCGCCACGCTCTATCAAGTGCAGGGTTGGGGTCGGCCTTACTTTTCGGTGAGCCCTCGCGGACATGTGCACGTCACGCCCGATCCCGGCCTGGGGCGGAGCATCAATCTCTATGAGCTGATCCAAGACTTATCGGCGAGAGGGATCGACCTGCCGCTGCTCATCCGTTTTTCCGATATCGTCGGCGACCGCATTCGCCGCATCAACGAAGCATTTGCCCGCGCTATCGTCGAATACGAGTACCCGACAGCCTATCGCGGCGTGTACCCGGTGAAGGTCAACCAGCAACGCCACCTGGTGGAGGAGATTGTCGAATACGGGCGGCCGTGGAAGTTCGGGCTTGAGGTAGGCTCGAAGCCGGAGCTTTTGATCGCGCTCGCCACCGTGCAGGAAGACGGTGGCCTCATCATCTGCAACGGTTACAAGGACCAAAAATACATCGAGACCGCTTTGGTCGCTCAAAAGTTCGACAAAACAGTGATCGTCGTGCTGGAGCGCATCGAAGAAGTCGACGTCGTGATACGAGCTTCGGAAAAGCTCGGCATCCGGCCATTGCTCGGCGTGCGCGCAAAGCTCACCACCAAGGGTGTGGGCCGCTGGGCGCAATCCACTGGCGATCGCGCCAAGTTTGGTCTATCCGCTGCGGAAATCGTGGAACTGGTGGATCGACTGGCCGCCAAGGACATGCTCGATTCCCTGCAGCTCCTGCATTTTCACATCGGCAGCCAAATCTCGAGCATCATCCCGATAAAGAACGCGATGCAGGAGGCGTCGCACATTTACGTCGAGCTCGCGAAGATGGGCTGCAAGATGGGCTATCTCGACGTCGGCGGCGGGCTGGCCATCGACTACGACGGGTCCAAAACTGACTTTCACGCTTCCAGCAACTACACGCTGGAAGAGTACGCGGCGGACGTCGTCTCTCACATTCAGGACGCTTGCGCGAAAGCCGGAGTGGGGCCGCCGACCCTGATCAGCGAGAGCGGGCGGGCGAT
>DASXTY010000589.1:0-9723 GCA_036505155.1 Polyangiaceae bacterium
TTGTCGACCGCGAGCAGATGTTCGTCCTGATGGAGGATGGCGAGCTCGGATGCAGGCTCTTGGGCTTCGAACTGGGGGCGCCAGAGCGAGATGAGGCTATTTGCCTGTACCCGATGGTTCGGGCGGAGGCGGCGCGCATCCGCCGTAAACGCGCTATTTTCGACAATGGCGCGCGCCCGAGTCCGGCTGGTATTCCTCAGCTGCGTCTGTACGAACACGTCTACCCGCATTCCGGCGCATTCCGGAGGAACCCAAAACACCCGCAAGATGGCGTCGGAGGCGACACACTCGGGCCGGCGTACGCTGCCGCGGGATGCCAAGAGTCGGCTATTCACGCGATTCCGCTTCACGAGCTCGCGCCCGCTGTATTTCGGTTCCAACGCCCCGATCGGTGAAAATCTCAAGCAGCAGGGCGTGCCGGCGGCGACCATCGATAATGTGCACCTTTTCGACTCCGTCGTCCACTGCCTCCAGGGCGGAGTGTAGCTTGGGAATCATCCCCTCGCCAACTACGCCCGCCGTGATCAAATGCTCGGCATCACGGGCCCTGAGCGAGCTCACCAGCTTGCCGTCCGCGTCCCGCACACCTTCCACGTCGGTCATGAAAACCAATTTGGCGGCACTCAATGCGGCCGCAATTTTTCCGGCTGCGGTGTCTGCGTTCACATTCAGCGCCAACCCGTCTTCGCCAACCGCGATGGAAGCGACCACCGGAATGAAACCCTTTTCCATTAGCTCCTGAAGCAGCGTGCAGCGGACCTGCGTGATCTCGCCCACGCGCCCAAGATCGACGGTTTGCGCAACGCCCTTCACCTGCGCGCTCACTTCGCTGAGCCGTCTGGCGCGCATGAATTCGTCGTCTTTGCCGGACAGGCCCACCGCCCGGCCGCCATGCCGGCAGATGAGACCGACCACCTCCTGATTGATGCGTCCACCCAGCACCATTTCGACCACGCTCATGGTTTCGTCGTCGGTTATGCGCAAGCCGGCGCTGAAATTGGACTGGATGCCGAGCCGGCTGAGCATGCTGGTGATCTGCGGGCCTCCCCCGTGGACCACCACTACGCGGATTCCAACGTAACGCAGCAAGCACACGTCGCGGGCGAAGCTCTCCTTGAGCGCGTCGTCCTCCATGGCATGCCCCCCATATTTCACTACGAAAATGCGCTGCTGAAAGCGTCGGATGTAAGGCAGCGCTTCGTGGAGGATGGCTGCTTTTGCGACCAGGTCGTCCATGTCCGCGGAGCATAACGCGGGCAAAGCCGGCCACCAAACCGCTCCTCAGGCGATGCCGGTGTGTGGTAGTCATGCCCCGAAGACATGGAAGTATTGATGGTCTCGGCGGAGCTGGCTCCTTACGCACGCGCTTCGGAGGCTGCGGACGCCGTGCTCGGGCTGAGCAAGGCGTTGCGCCAGCTCGGGCACGACGTGACCGTCGTCATGCCCTCCTATGCCGGATTCCAAGCCAGCGGACTTTTGCTGGCTCGCCGGCTGACGCCGCTGGTGCTTCCCGGGGGGGGGGAAGTGAGTCTGCTCGATGGCCGCCTCCCTTCCGGGGTGCGCCTGGTGCTGCTGGATGCTCCGGTTCTATTCGACCGGTCGGGCGTCTATGAGGGGGCGGAGCACGAGGAATACCCGGACAACGCAAAGCGCTTCGGCTTGCTTTCCAGGGCGTCCGCCGCGCTGGTGCGCCAACGCTCGCAACAGGATCGAGCCTTCGACATCGTGCACTTGCACGATTGGCCCGCCGCGCTAGTTCCCATTTCGCTCCGAACCGAACCAGGGCCCAGCGTTCCCAATGTGCTCACCATCCATGATGTCACGCGCCAGGGAGTCTTCCACTTGCGAGACCTGGATGATCTCGGCGTGCCGAGCGAGAGCCTGGCCGAAGATTTGAGACTGGGTCAAAAGCTCAACCTGCTAAAAGGCGGCGTACTGTACGCGGACGCGCTGACCACGGTCTCGGCGAACTACGCAGCCGAATTGCTCACCGAGCAGCGTTCGGGGCCGCTGGCAAATGTGCTCCTCGGTTTGAACCGCCCGGTGATTCCCATACATAACGGTATCGACTACTCCATCTGGAATCCGGCCACCGATCCGGCGCTGATCAGCCGATACGATGCGGAGGACATTGCCAACAAAGGTCGCTCGAAAAGCGAGCTCTTGCGCCGCATGAAGCTGGAGCTGGAGCCTTCGCGGCCGCTGGTAGCGGTGATCGACGAGCTCAGTCGCGAGCCAGGTCTAGAGCTTTTGGCCGGCGCCATGCCAGGAATAGCGAAGTGCGACCTGGCATTGGTGGTAGCCACAAATTCGCCTGATCCGGTGCACCAGCGGCTGGAAGCGCTGCTGGAAGGCGCGCGGGACCGCTGCGCACTGGTGGGCGCTCCGGAAGAATCGTTTTTGCATCTGGTGTATGCAGCTGCGGACTTCATTTTGGTGCCGTCGCGCCACGAGCCGTGCGGCTTGCCGGCGATGATCGCGCAGCGCTACGGCGCCTTGCCCATCGCGCCAGCTACCGGCGGTCTTTCCGACAGTATCGTCGACTGCGATGCGGCGTTCGAAACCGGCACCGGATTTCTGTTCGATGGACACACGCAAAGGGCTTTGCTGGGCGCGCTGCAGCGTGGGCTCGCGGCTTACCGCAGTCCAGCGTGGCCTCGGCTCATGCGACGGGTGATGCGACTCGACCTGAGCTGGGACCGTCCGGCCAGGCGCTACTTGCAGGTGTACCGGCACGCGTTGGCGGTTTGACTAGGTACCAGGTGTCCCTCACCCCTGCTCTATCCGACCTGACGGAGCGTATAGGCCAGCCACGAGGCTCTGAGCGCCACCAGTGCCAGGACGGCGATCTGATGCAAACCAAAAACGCACAGAATGCGCCAGCTGCCCGGCTGTTCCACGTGCAGTCGCTCCACGCACACGGCGGCCGCTAGGACAATCCCCAGCGAGCCCACCGCGCGCAGGGACCAGCCGGCGGCGATCGCCCCTGGCCGTTGAGAAAAGTGACGGATTCCGTGCCGGAGTGCGCGTCCGGGACCAAAGAAGCAGCGCACGGCTGCCGCCCGAGACAAATCTTGAATTACGCCCAGCACGAGCACGCAAAACAATGCGACAACGCCCAGCGCCGCCCAGATCATATCGACGCTTGGCTGGTTCAGCCAGCGCGCGGACCAGTCGCCGAGTCCCGCGTAAGTTAATGCAGCGACCGCCAGCACACCGCCTTGAGCCAGAAGCGTTACTCCCCCGATGAGTGTGAAACCCGGTACGTGCTGTACGGCGCGCGCAATCAGAGGTCCGCCACGCCCCTGGTGGGACAACGCCACCAATAGTACTGAAAGCCACACCAAACCGAGACACGCGAACACCAGCGTCAGCCAAGCGGAGCTCCTCGCCGCTCCGCCCAATGTCTTCCACTGAGTACGGAGGACCTCTATCAGCATGGTCGCGCCGGGCTCGAAGAGCAGCTCGTCGCCACGCTGGAAGTCGGTGATGCCGCTGCCTTGAATCACGGCGTTCACTGGAGCCGCTATGCAGGCTGCGCTCAGCAAACGCAGTAACCACACGACGCCGATGATGCCCGGACGCTGCACCGCGCGAATGTCGGCATTACCGAGCGGCGTCATGGCCCCACGCTCGAAAGCAAGAGCTGAGCGAAATACACAGCTCGCTCGAAGAACCGTCCCGTCCTGTTTGCCGAGAGGCTCGCCGCGTTGTTCAGCAGGTTTTGGTCCAGCGTGACCTGATGGTCTGGATCGATGATGGCGCCGATCAAGCGATTGGGCCCGCGGTAGTCGAACGTGGTCCATGTGCCGTGGCCATCCCACTGATGGCGCTGACGGGAGCCGTCCTCGTAGATGAGGTCCACGTCCACCGGTAGCTCCAGCGTGCCCCGGCGCAGCACTACTACGCGACCCATCCACTGTTCATCGGGAGCCCCCGGCGGTGGTTTCAGGTGCACGCGGCCCGTTTGTCCATCAAAGACTCCGGCAGGCCGGAGGCCTTTGACGCTCTGGATGTCGTCCACCAGGTAGTCGACCCAGGCCCGGTCGAAAAGCGCAGCCGCCAGATTACGCGCTGCTTCCACACCAACGCCCTCCCGAACGGCGGTCAGCAGGTCCTGCGGCGTCGGGTGACCAAACCGGTGGCGCGCCGCGTAGTCTCTGAGAGCTTGTCGCAAGCGCTCTTCGCCATATACGCGGCCGAGCGTGTCCAGCGCGGTCGCCGTGCGGCTGTAAACCAGACTTGCCAAACTGCGAAAGCTGGCAAAACTCTGGGCCGGTTGCGCGACCGGTTCGTCCAGCGCCCGAGCGGCTGCGAAAGCCCGGTGCAGGCTCCGGCTGGAGACTTGGAGTCCCCCGAAGCTCCATGCGGAGCTCGCACCAAAGCGGCTGGTCAAGAGGTCGAGCTCGGCGTAGCTGTTCAACCCTTCGTCGAGGAAGGGCCAGCTGTGCTCGTCGGTGGCTAGCACGCCGTAAAACCACTGATGCCCAAGCTCGTGGACGGTGACGGACTCGACGGCGCGCAGACCGAGCAGTGGGTAAAACCAACGACCCCCGGTGGTGATGAGTCCGGGGTACTCCATGCCTCCGGAAGCTGCGGCCGCTGCCGGTGGGTACACAACCGTCAGCGAGGGGTAGGGGTAGCGGCCGTAGAGAGTTTCGAAGCGAGGCAATGCGATCTCAAGGGCATCAAACGTCGCACGCGCGCTGGAGTCATACCCGGCGGGGTGTAAGAGCGTTACCTCGACGCCTCGAATTTTTTGGTGAAGCTCGCGGAATCCATCCCAGGCAACCCAAGCAAAGTCGTGGGCCGGCGAAATCCGGTAGCGGGAAATTCGACGGCCACCGGAGACGCGTTCTTCCACCCGGGCCCCGCTGGCGCCGAGCACCATGGCTTGCGGTACGTCCATGGTGACGTCGTAGGCGCCGAAGTCCGAATAGAATTCGCTCTGAGGGTGGAACGCGAAATGTGCCCAGGTGCCGTCGCGTTCGCGGCGTGCGAGCTTTGGGAACCACTGTCCGGCGAAGTGATAGCTCCCGCTGTAACCGGTCCTTTCCACAATCTGCGGCAGTTTGGCGGTGAATTCCAGGTCCAGAACTATAGTTTCAAAGGGCGACACCA
The DNA here is from genome assembly GCA_036505155.1 of Polyangiaceae bacterium. Classification (GTDB taxonomy): domain Bacteria; phylum Myxococcota_A; class Polyangia; order Polyangiales; family Polyangiaceae; genus DASXTY01. The sequence goes on from DASXTY010000589.1 coordinate 5,122, forward strand.
GCTCCGGCAGCGGCACGCGGATGTCCGTTTGATCGAGCGGATCATTGGGGCTGTGTGGTTCAGCCTGGGGCCAGAGATTCTGACTGCCGAATTGACGCACGCTCAGCTTGGTGACATCGATGTAGCCCCATTCGGCAGCGCGCGCCCCGCTGCGGCCGGCGCCAAAGGGCGAGCGCAGAAACAGCGTCTGGTCGTTCTTGAACGCATTCAGGTAAAGGTGCAGCCAAAGCTCGGTGGTTGGCTCTGTGGACGCGTTGGTCCAGCGAATGCTACCGGATCCCTGGATGGTATGCGCGTCGGCGTCTAGCCGAGCCCGCAGCGTATAGGAGGCGACCTCGAGGTCGGCGGCGACGGCAGCGGCGGATCGCGGGGGGACTGTCGGAGGTCGCGGCTCTTGTGCGATTGCCAGCACTTGGTGTCCGACCAAGGCGAACAGCCCGCCCAGACAAAGTTTAAGGCTACTCTGCATCGGATGGGTCGCCCACGCAGGTCAGGGCCGGGGGCTCAAAATAATCACCCGTTGCTCGAGCAGAGAACAGAGCACCCGCAATGCATCCACCAGGGGCATGCCGCTCGCGTCGATGATCTCCTCCACGGTCGACTGCCCATCTGCCAAAGACAAGACGAAGCCTGCCCGGTGGTCCAGGGATAACCAGCGGATTTCGCCCGCTGGCGCCACCACCCGCACCACGTGGGAACGCGAGCCCAGGCGCGAGGTATACATCTGGATCAATACGTCCTGGCACCGTTTCACGTAGAGCTGGGCCTCGGTGTCGTCCGGCTCCTGCTCCAAAATGCCCTTCGCAATGACGAGCGCGCCGGTGTAGTCGCCCAAAGCGTAGCGGTCCTTGAGCACGCTCAGCGCCCGCTCCCGAGAGCGCTCGGTCACGGGTGGAGTTTCCGACTTTCGAGCTTGGGTTTTCGATGGAGGCGCCCCGTCGGAGGCTCGGCTGTGATCCGCAAGCTCGAGCGCTGTCGCGGGGCCTTCAAAAGAGAGCGCTCGCGACGGGCCGCTTGCGGCTTCCGGTGGGAGCAGGGCGGAGCGGCCGGCGCTGGAAGGCGGTGTGGATTCCACTGCCGGCGGTGAGCTGGGAGGCCCCATCAGCTCCTTGGCGTACCGCTCGGTCGGTACCTCCGGAACTACGGTCACTCGGTCAAACGGAGACTGTGCCGACTGGTCGAGCACCTCCAGCGTATCCCGCTCGTGCACCGCTTCGTCGACTGCGTCGGGAGCCAGCGCGGTGGGGTCTTCCCAACCCTCATCGATGGAGTCCAGCTCCGAAGCCGCACGGGAAGGGGCCGCGCTTCTGGAGGGTGTAGTGCTTCGGGCATTCAAACTATTTCCTCATAACAAAAGACAACGCGGTGCTACTGCGCGCGAGCCACGACTCCCTTGAACATTCGCTGGGTGCGCGCCAGCTGGTCTACCTGGTCTTTAACCGAGTTGGTGTCCTTGCTTTGAATCGCCACCCGGGCTTTGTCCACCACACTGCGGGCCTTGCCAATGGCATCGCGGCCGAAATCTGCGGTCCCGACTACCCGTTCAATCTCGGGGAACATGTTTTCTATCTCGTTGATCAGCGTTTCTGCTTCCTGTCGGACTGCTTCGAATTGCTCGTCGGTTCTTCGCTCGACCATGTACTCCTGAGCTCCGGACATCATGTTCTGGACCTCGTCTTGGGTCAGGCCGCTGCTGGCAGTGACTTGGATCGACTGCTCTTGTCCAGTTTCCAGGTCCTTGGCATGCACGCTCACAATCCCATCCGTGTTGATTTCGAACGCGACTTCGATTTCCACGTGACCCTTTGGCGCCCGTCGGAGACCGGTCAGAATGAATTCGCCGAGCATTTCGTTTTCGTCTGCCTTTTCGCTTTCACCCTGCATCACCAGAATCTTCACGGCGGTCTGATTGTCGCGGCTGGTGGTAAAAATCTTGGTCCGACTGGTGGGCACCGTTGTATTTTGAGGAATGAGCTCCTCGAAACGGCTCCCAAAAGTCATGATCCCGAGTGAATGCGGGGTCACGTCCAGAAGGATCATCTCGTGGCGTTCTCCGGCCAGAGCCGCTCCCTGGATCGCCGCCCCCAGTGCCACCACCTCATCCGGGTGCACGCCCTTGTTGGGTTCGCGGCCGAAGAATTGGTTCACTGCTTGCTGAATGGCCGGCATGCGGGTCATGCCGCCCACCAGGATAACGTCTTCGATTTCGCCCACCCTGAGCTTGGCGTCATCTAGCGCTTGTTGGCAGATGTCCACGGTGCGTTCGACCAAATCTCGAGTGAGCTCTTCCAAAAGCTCGCGATTGAGCGAGCGCTGAAGGTGCAGAGCCTCGTTACGACCCGTGGAGATGATGAAGGGGAGATTGATTTCCGTTTCGGCGGTGCTGGAAAGCTCACACTTGGCCTTTTCTGCGGCGTCCCTCAACCGCTGCAGCGCCATCCGATCCTGACGTAAGTCGATACCGTGCTCTTCGCGGAACCCCGCGATCAACCATTCTATGACGCGTCCGTCGAAGTCCTCGCCGCCGAGAAATGTGTCGCCGGTAGTACCAACCACCTTAAACACACCGTGCGCCCCGATCTCCAGGATGCTGATGTCGAAAGTGCCTCCACCCAAATCGTACACGGCCACCGTGCGGTCCAGGTCCTTTCCGAAACCGTAAGCCAGCGAAGCCGCCGTCGGCTCGTTGATGATCCGGATCACGTCCAGGCCTGCAATGGCGCCCGCGTCTTTGGTCGCCTGGCGCTGATTGTCGTTGAAATACGCCGGCACGGTGACCACCGCTTTGGTCACCGGCTCGCCCAAGTAGTCTTCGGCGACGATTTTCATCTCCTGCAGCACCATGGAGCTTATCTCCGGAACCGAATACACCTTGGCGCGCAGCTTGACCCGCACGTCGCCGTGAGGGCCTTCGATGATCTGATAGCTAGAAGTCAAAAGGGCGTTTTTTACTTGCGGAGATGCCCACTTGCGGCCGATGAGCCGCTTGGCGGCGTACACCGTGTTCTCCGCGTTGGTGATGGCCTGCCGCTTGGCGATGTGCCCCACCAGCCGCTTACCGGCCTCGGTGACCGCCACGATACTGGGAGTGGTTTTGTAGCCGCCGCGATTGGGAATTACGGTGGGGGCGTCCCCTTCCAAGATGGCGACGCACGAATTGGTGGTGCCAAGGTCAATTCCGATTACGCGCTCCATGGAGTCCTTCCGGATAAGTGGCCCCGCTTGGGGGTCTAGATTTCACCGCTTTTGACACGCTTCAGCCAGTCTTGAATGCGGGCATCTCCCGGTGCGAGGGCTGCCGCTCGCTCCAGCTCGCCCAGGGCGCTGGTGCGAAGGCCGGCGGCCAAGTAGGCCCGGGCCAAGGTTAACCGGCTGTGGGCCAGGTTCGGCAACATCGAAACCGCCTTTTTTGCATGTTCAACGGCTTGGCGCACCTCACCGCCCGCTTCGAGCAAACAATGAGCAGCGCGCTCCAAAAAATTGGGCTGCGGGTTGCCGAGCGATGCCCGTTCGTAGGACCGCGCCGCCTCCGACCAGCGCCCGGCGCGTTCTTCGTAGGCCGCCTGCTCCGCGAATTGCGCCGACATTTCGGCGTACGCCACCTTTTGCACCTGCTCGAGTCGTTCGACCAACGTCGCATCGCCTGGGGAGAGTGAAACCGCAATGCGCAACGCGTTGACCGCGGACATGGGTCGTTTCTCGGCCAGGGCCTGGTCGGCAGTCTTGAGGAAACGGTCTAACTGCTGTTGCCTGGCGGATTTCATGCGGTGCTCATAACGAGCCTTCAAGTCTTCGGCGACTTTCTGCTGGATCGCCGCCGGATCGACGGCCGGTGTGGCATGCGGTGACGAGCGCCCGGGGCGGCTACCGCCGAGCTTTCGCGCCAGCGCGCGCCGAAGCTCCGCCGGATCCAGCGGTTCCAGGCGCATCGCCCCACTCGAGCGCCGCGGTGGCGGAGGGACGGAACCGGTCGAAGGGGTCGGCGGCTCTGAAGCGCGTTTTCTTATTTGCTCTTCGATCCGCAATACTTCAGCAGCGGACGCCTGCGTGTCACTCAGCAATTGGTCGAAGGCGCTGGTTCGACGGCGGGTGTCCAGGTATTTGTCGTATTCAGCACGGTTCGGGCCTCGGGTGAGCGTGTCGTGCGCCTCAGTCATCCGCGAAAAGATCTTTTCGAGCTTGCTCTTATAACTCCCAAGCTTCTTTCCGTAGTAGCGGTCCGGATGGTACGCGCTCACGCAATTGAAGTAAGCGGTTTTGATCTGGGCCTTATCCGAGGTCTCGACCACTCCCAGCAGCTGGTAGTGAGTGAGCGAATCCAGTCCGCTGAAAAGCTCCAAAATCCGCCGTTTGCGTTCCGGCTCGAGGTCCACCACCTCGTCGAGCCCCGAATCTGGCGAGGGACCCGGCATGTCGACGCGGTTTTCGGTCTCCGGCCGGGAAGCGGTCGAGGAGCCGTCGACTGGTGTTTTGAACGAAGCGGTCGAAACGCGACGGAGCGATTGGGAGGTACTGGACGTTGGTGGCGGCTCAAAGCGGATCGCGCCCAGTGCCAGCAGCTTTTCGAGGCTTTCGAGGACACGATTTTCGCTTAAGCCCGTG
>DASXTY010000590.1:0-8093 GCA_036505155.1 Polyangiaceae bacterium
TACCAAGCTCCGCTCTTTTGGATGATGCCGCAGTCGGTCCCTAAGTCGAGTAGCTCGCCGGAACGACTGATGCCTTGCCCGTACAGGATGTCGAACTCGACCTCGCGAAATGGAGGCGCCATCTTGTTCTTTACAACCTTAACGCGCGTTCGATTGCCGACGACGTTGGCGTCCTTTCCCGGCTCGGAGGCTTCCTTGATCGCCCCGATACGGCGCACGTCAAGCCTTATCGAAGCGTAGAACTTCAGTGCGTTGCCGCCGGTGGTAGTTTCGGGATTGCCGAACAAAACCCCGATTTTCATCCTGATTTGATTGGTAAAAAAGATCATGCAATTGGAGCGCGAGACCGAACCGGTAAGCTTTCGCAATGCCTGACTCATGAGCCGCGCCTGTAAGCCGACGTGCGAATCACCCATGTCTCCCTCAATTTCTGCCTTGGGTACCAGTGCGGCTACCGAATCGATGACCACTAAGTCCACGGCGCCGGAACGGACCAGCATGTCGGCGATCTCCAGCGCCTGCTCGCCGTAATCCGGCTGACTGATGAGCAGCTCATCCGTCTTGACTCCGAGCCTTTTCGCGTAAGGAATGTCCAGCGCGTGCTCGGCGTCGATGAACGCGGCAACTCCGCCCTGGCGCTGTACGTTGGCAATTGCATGCAGGGTCAGGGTGGTTTTACCGCTGGATTCCGGACCGTAAATTTCGATGATGCGGCCTCGTGGGTAGCCGCCGATACCCATGGCGATATCCAGGCCCACCGAGCCGCTGGGCAATACCCGAACTTCTCCGCCGATCTTTTCTCCCTCCTTGAGGCGCATGATGGCGCCATCGCCGAATTCCTTATGAACCGTGGCGATCGCCAGCTCCAAAGCTTTACCCTTTTGCTCGTCCATCGTTTCTTCTCCGCTTGTCCGCAGCAGTTACCCGTCCGGCCGTTTGGAGACCGGCTCCAGAAAAGGCGCCGTCCCCCGTACTTGGCGGGCATCTGAGTGGTGGTTCGTTCTGGGCAGTACTACTACTGCTCGTTTGTTCAGGTGTCAAGCACGACCGAAGCCAGAGCGGTCATTTATTGTCCGGTCATTGCACCGGCCTGCCCCGAGGTCCCAAACCCTCCGGCCCCCGCCTGACAAGCCGGGGCGCCGCCCGAGCCGGCTGCGCTGGCGAGATTCCCGCAATCGAGCCCTCCGGTGGGTCGCGCGCCCTGACACAACCAACCGAGCAAGCTGTCCTTCTGAGAAGAGGTCAATGGCTCGACGGGAGGGTCGAGCTCCACCCAAACCGCCGGCATGAAGTCAGTGCTCACCGCACACGCCATGTGCTGCCAGATCGCCCCTCCTGCGTACTCCTTCTGAGTTGCCGCGTAGGACAAAAGCGGAAATGGAGCGCCATTCTGGGGAGGGTCCGTGTGGCAACGCTGGCAGCTGCAACGGATCACCGCGTACGCGTCGCACCACGGAATCTCGTTTGGGGGCGGCTCGCACGACTGGCTCAGACACTTTCCGTGATCGAAGTTTGGCATTGGCGGGCCGGATCGAACCGTTTCGTAACGATGTTCGGTGCACGAACCGCCGGTCACGAAAAAGATGGGCAGCATCAGCCAAAGCCTTCTTTTGCTGATCGCCGTTCGACGGATAGTTGCGAAAGTCATGCGTTCCGCGCGGGGTTGGATAGCTTGCGGATTTCGATCCGTTCTGCGCGTCGTGCCGTCGCCCGAAGCACCGTGAACCGGTAGCCTCTCCACTCGACGCTGTCGCCGACTCTCGGCACTCGCCCTACCAGCTCCGCCACGAAGCCGCCGATGGTGACCATCTCCACGTCTTCGTCATCGATCCCCAGCACCTCGAACACTTTGCGCGTCTCGGCCCACCCGCGGCAGACCAGGCTATCATCGGGACGGCGCACGATGTGCGGGTTTACGCGGTCGCTTTCGTCCTCGATTTCCCCAACGATTTCTTCCAGAACGTCCTCCAGCGTCACGAGTCCCTGAGTCCCGCCGTATTCGTCGACCACGATAGCCATGTGGCGCCGCTCTTCCTGAAAGGTGCGGAGCAAGCGCTCCAGTTGCAGGCTCGCCGGCACGACCACCAGCGGCCCGAGCAGCGCGCGGTAGTCGACGGTGTCGGTCGTTTCCCGCAAGCGAAACAATAGCTCCTTGGCCAAGATGATGCCTTCCACTTTGTCGAGGTCGCCATCCTGCGCGAAGGGAAATCGACTGTGACCGGTGCGCCGAATTTCGCTTAGGTTCTCCTCCAGACTCCGCGCTCCGGAGAGCACGGTCACCCCCGCACGCGGCACCATCACGTCGTAGGCGGTGAGCTCCCTCAGGGCCGCTGCGCCTTCAATCAGCTCTGCCGTCCGCCGCCCGACCGCTCCTTCGGTGCGCCCCAGCGACGCGAGCAATCTGATTTCGTCTATCGAGGTCACCGGCCGAAGCTTGCTGCCGCGGAGACCGCGCGAGATGGCGCGAGTGAGGAAAAGCAGAGGGCGGAGCCCGATCACCAGGGCTCGCACGCTGAGCGCTACCGGCGCCGCCAGGTGGCCCGAAAAACTGACCCCGAGCGTTTTCGGAATGATTTCCGAAACCACTAAAATTGCGACGGTGAACAGCAACGAGAAGAACCAAAGGCTCGATTCATTGAAAACCGTCGGGTAAGTACCGCCCGCAATCGCGGAACCCAGGGTATTCGCGATGGTGCTCAAGATCAGGATGGCCGCCAGGGGGTCGTCGATTTCCCGCTTGAAGTCTCTCAGAAGCCGACCCGCGCGCGATTTTCCGAGCGCTTCGATCTCGGCGTGCCCTACTGAAAGCAGCACCGCCTCCGATATGGAACAAATGAAAGTGAAAACCAGGGCCAGAGAGACCGCCAGGACGAAAATCAGCATCGCTACTCCCGAACCAGCATAGCGCAGGCCGGCCGTCGGCTATCCGGCTATCAGTCGTCAGCGGTCAGCGTCAGCTGATCAGGCCCCGGGCAGCTGCTGCTGCTGTTGCTTGAGATATTGGGCGACGAATCGAGACCGCTCGATGGCAAATTGCTTGACCTCGCGGTTTGGCGAGCCGGCCAGCGCGTTCAGCAGCCGAGTGACCTTTTCCATTTGTCGCGTCTGGAACAGGGCCTCGAAATAGTTATTGCAGAGACGCACGTCGCTCGCCATCTTGCCCTCGTGCTTCTGCAGTAGCTCGATCACCTTGTCCAGCTGACCTTTCTGACCGTACAAAGCCGAAAGGCAAATCAAGGCGAGCGGGTCGGCGTCGTTTCTTTCCACCGCTTTTTTTGCAAACTCCAACGCCTGGTCGCGCTTTGTCTCCTCGGCAGAGAAAAAACCCTGAAGCGCGATGAATGGGGCCGCCGATTTCTTGTTGGGCTCGGCGTCGGCGAGTTGCGAAACGGCTTCGATCGCCTTCGCCTCATTTTCAATTTCTTTGACCTGAGTGAAGAGGTACGCCCAGCCGTCGACTGAATTGGGGTCGATCTGAATCGCGTGCTCGATGAGCTCGCGCTCGCGCTTCGGATTTGACTTTCCTTTGCAAACCTTAGCCAAGTGCAAGGTCGGGAAAGGGTTATTCGGCAGCAAGTTCTGCGCGCCGTTCAGCGTGCCCTCCGCCAGGTCCCATTTCTTTTGCTGCAGCTGCGCGATTCCGAGCCCCAGCCAATCTTCGCCGGCTCCCCCGCTCGCCACCACCCGAGCCAGCACCTTTTCCGCCTTTTCAAAGCGGTTGTATTTCATCAGCTCCTGGGCGTAGAGCCGCGCGCGATTCAAATCGTTCTTGTCGTCCTGCCAATGCTTGTCGAGACCGGCGAGCAGATCTTCCAACCCGATGGCAATGGGGCGCCCTTCGGCGTCTTGCACTTGCACCGCCGGTCCGTTGAAGCCCAATAACTTCCACATTGCGTCCAGCTCCAGCGCCAGCGGGCCTTTGGCCATCGCCTGGGTGAGCTCCGCGGGGGGCTGGGTGAGCGGGAGCACGATGAGCGCGTTCTGGGGAACGCCTCCCGGGAAAGCGCTGACGGGCGCGACGATGGCGGCACCGCCGGATAGCTGCAAATCGGTCGCACCGGGTGGCTGGCCCGAACGGGCGCCGTCCGACTTGGGGGGAGCGCCTAAGGGAGTGGACTGGCTCATCTTGTGTGCGCCGGCCGCCTGAGGGCGGACCTGGCGTGAGGACTTGGCGGCGACAAGCTAGCAGCGGGTAAAAGCGGGAGCAACCGATCGTTCACAAGCGAATTCTTCAGCGTCCGCGGAAATTCTCCCGGTTCGGGCGACTCGGTTTGAATAGGAAAAAACCGAGTCGCGTCGGGTAGTTGACCGGGTCTTGACGCAGCCGGATGGACCCCGATCGATCGGCGATATACAGTGAAGAAGGTTGTCTCATCAGCGAGGAACATCCATGCTCAAATCTCTGCACTCGTCCCCCTCCAAGACCAAGACTCATTGCCTCTGCGTCCTTGCAGGGCTCGGAATCGGCATCGGCACGCTGCTCGCAGCTAACTCGGCGAGCGCCGCCAGCATCATCAAGAACCCTGGCGATCACCCGGACTACTCCGTCGAGCTCGAACCGCACTTGGCGCTTTTCTGGGGATACCACGGCTTTGGGGGTTGGGGGGGCTACGGCTTCGACAGTAGCGGATTCGGGTACGGGCCCGGCGTGCGTGTGAACATTCCGCTCATGAAAAACGGCCCGATCGACAAGATCAACAATAACATGGCAATTGGCTTTGGTGCGGACTTTGGGTTCTTCAGTGAGCACTATGGGTATGGCAACTTCAACTGCAACCGCTTCTCGTGCGCCCCCGGATGGGGGGGCTACGACTGGAGCGCGCACGAGTTCTGGTTTCCCGTCGATCTCCAGTGGAACTTCTTTTTGACAGACGTCATCAGCGTGTTTGGCGAACCGGGGCTTTCGTTCGTGCACTGGAGCTATAGTTTCGACAACTGTAACTCCGCTTTTTATCCCGGTTTTTCCAAATTCTGCGGAGATAGCGGCCTCGCCCTATACTTCGTCTTCTGGGCCGGCGCGCGGTTCATGTTCAGCGACACCGTTGGCGCTGTCGTGCGCCTCGGGTACCCATATCTGTCAGGCGGCATAACCTTCCTGCTCTGAGCTCCATCCAGGGAATTCCCCATCCATGCCACGGCCGTTAAGGCTCGCCGCCACGCTCACCGCGACTTTGTTCCTGATACCGGCCGCGGTCCGAGCGGAGTCATCCATCGGTGAGCCCGGCAGTCATCCCGAGTGGCTCATCGAGGGTGAGCCACACGGACTATTGAGTCCCTGGGGCCCGCCGGGACCCTACAAAGGGCTGGGGTTCGGACCCGGGGTCCGGCTTTCGGTGGTGATCCTACAAAACGGTTTCATCCCCTCGATCAACAACAGTGTCGCCATCGGAGCGGGATTCGACTGGATTCATTACAGCATCAAGGACGAATGCGTCTTCACGCTCGGGGCGCGCTTCTGCCCTTTCGGGAACAATATGGACAATTTCTTGGTGCCCATTGTTCTACAGTGGAACTTTTTCTTTAGCGAGCAGTGGTCGGTGTTCGCCGAACCGGGTGTCGGAATTCGCTTTTACGACCACTACTTTGCGTATGACACCCATACCGGAGTCGATCCGTTCATTTTCTTTGCCGGCGGGCGTTTTCACTTTGACCCGTCGGTGACCCTCACCGTGCGCGTCGGCTGGCCATATCTTTCCGCCGGCGTGTCGTTTCTGATTTAGAGCGGTGTAGAACCGCGCTCTAACCCGGGTCCCGCGGCGGCGTGCGCGCGGTCCAGAGCTCAGGGCGCCCCGGGATCTGGCTGGCGCGAAAGAGCGCCTCCGAGCCGCGCCAGGCTGTTCCCGGAATAGCCGGAGCGCCCCCGGGCATCCGGCGCGTGGCGGGTCCGGCTAACTGAGGTTATAAAATGGGAGCTACTCATGAGCTGGTTTTACATCGTGGTCAGCATCCTGGGGCTCGCCTTGCTCATGGTGGTTCACGAGAGCGGGCACTTGCTTGCGGCGCGCGCGTTCGGGATGCGCGTCAACAAGTTCAGCATTGGGTTTGGACCCGCCCTGTGGCGCCATCAACCGCAAGGCAGCGACACGGTCTACCAAATCGCGCTGGTGCCGTTTCTTGCTTACGTGCAGATCGCGGGCATGAACCCCTTGGAAGAAGTGGACCCCGACGACAAGGGCAGCTACGCGAACGCCACGCTTCCGGCGCGAGTTTCCGCGATTTTCGCGGGACCGCTGGCGAACTACCTGTTTGCCTCAGTGCTTTTTTTCAGCGCGTTCATGGTCGGCGGGAAGCAAGTCCCAACCACGCAGGTCGAGGTGATGGCCGACGGAGCCGCCAAGGCTGCGCACATCCAAAACCGGGACCGCATCATCGCCATCAACGGCGCACGGATCAAAAACTGGGATCACCTGCGGGCGATGATTCTCAAAAGTGCCAAACGCAAGCTTTCGATAGAAGTGGAACGGGGGCAGAAACGCCTCACCTTCGAGGTAACGCCGGAGCCCAAGGCCGAAAATGGCGGCGGGCAGATCGGTGTGCGGCCCATCGAAGCGACGGTTCCCATGAGCTTTCGCGAGGCCGCGGTGGACTCGGTGGTGATGCCGGCCAGGGTGGTGCAGCTTTTGGTCGTGAGTCTGGGTCAAATCGTGACCGGCAAGGCCAAACCGCAGCTCACCGGACCGGTGGGCATTGCGCTCCAGGCCAAGCGCGCGGCGGAGAGCGGCGCGGCCGAGCTGCTGGCGCTGCTCGGCTTATTGAGCGCGTACCTCGGAGGATTCAATCTGGTGCCGTTTCCCGCGCTGGACGGCGGCCGATTGATGTTTCTCGGCTATGAAGCAGTCACTCGGCGCCGCCCGGACGCGCGCGTGGAGGCCCACGTGCACGCGGTGGGCCTGCTCATGCTGTTCGTGCTCATCTTCGTCGTGACGGTGTTCGACATACGCGGTAATTAGTGTCCCGCCCGCCCACCCCCACCGTAATCCTCCCCGGGGGTAAACCCCCGGACCCCCGACGCGCTTTGCTTCGCTCAGCGCGGGCTCGCTGCGCTCGCGTATGCCCACGTTACATTCATGTCTCGGGGACGACGCCGATGCGCAATTGCTGAGGCGGAGGTGTCAGGCGACTCCATAACCCTGCGCGGGCGGGGGCTTCACACCGGTGAGACCTGTTCGGTAACACTATCGCGCCGGGCTGGCCCGGTGTGCTTCGTCAGCGCCGGCCGAAGCACCAGTTACCAGGACGCCAAAGTGCTGCGCACCGATTACGGCGTCGAGCTGGAGCTTTCGGAGCTAGGGGTTCGAGTCGATTTGGTCGAGCATCTGCTCGGGGCATTTGCCGGCCTGGGGATAAAAGAGGGGGTTTCGGTGGCGGTGAGCGGCCCGGAGGTGCCGCTGCTCGGTGGCGGAGCGGCCGAGCTCGCACGAGCGCTGAAAGATCTGGGAATAAAACCCGGCGTGGCGGCCCTAAGGGTTTTGCGATCGTCCAGGGTCGAAGTGGGACCATCCATCTACGAATTCGAGCCCGAAGACCGAACAGAGATAGAGGTTCAGGTGGAGTTCCCCGGCGTCGGTGTACAGCGCGCGGGGTGGAACGGGGGTGCAGAAGCGTTCGTCTCGGAGATCGCCCCGGCGCGCACTTTTGGGTTTGCGAGAGACGGGGAGCGTTTGAAACAAGTCGGCCGTGCGCGACATGTCGATACGACATCGGTTCTGGTGTTCGATGAAAGTGGAAAAGAAATTGTATCCTGCCGGCCCATGTCCGAAAACGAGCTCGCACGCCACAAGCTTCTCGATCTGCTCGGCGATTTGTATTTGTATGGTGGGCCGCCCATCGGCCGGCTCTCCGCGTTGCGACCGGGACATACTTGCAATCACGCGGCCGTTCGCCTGGCTTTAGAGAGAGGAGTTCTATGCCAGCAGTAAGGCTGACTCCGAAGCCGCAATATCTCGCCGTGTGCATCGCCGCCCTCACGTTGTTCAGCGCGTGTCACGACGGAGGCGGCGGCGACCGCGCTGCGAAGACGGGCCCACCACCGAACGTCGTCTGCAAACGAAAGTGCATTGAGGACTACATCAAATGCATTCGGATCGGGGGCC
>DASXTY010000591.1:0-7337 GCA_036505155.1 Polyangiaceae bacterium
TTGAACCAACGGCCCGATGACGCGAATCAACGGCTCTCGTGGAAACACCAGGGTCCCTTCAGGAACTGCGGCCACGTCGCAAGAGAACTCGAGGCGGCGGAGGTAGCTCAAAAAGTCGTCATCGAATAGCCTTTTGCCATCGCTCCCGATCGCGCCGCGCAAAAACGCGACGTCGTCTTCTTCGAAGCGAAAGGCCTCCAGAAACTCTGCCACCGCCTCGAGACCACAGGCGATCGAATACCCGCCGCCGAAGGGACAGTGCCGGAAAGACAGCGAAAATGCCGCTTCGCGATCCGCCATGCCGCACTTGAAATACGCGCAGGCCATGCTGAGCTCGTACAGATCGGTCAAGAGCGCCAGCGAGCCCCCGTACAGACTGTGCAGCACCGACATTCGTCGAACAGTCTAGTCTCACAATGCCTGGGGCAAGAGCTTTATCTTACGTCCCACCACTTCGAAAGCTGCGCGCTCGACTCGCGGGGGCGCGCCGCGTAATGGGAGACGTCATTGTAGAGCATGAGCCTCGCCCGCACCGGGTCCCTGAAATCGAGAACGTTCAAGCAAGCGGGGGATAAGTCGAGTCGGTCCCGGTAACCGCGGGCGTCAATGCCCAAAACGCTACACAAAACCAGGCGGATCGTCGCTTTGTGAGACACGACGGCGGCGGTCCTGTTGGGATGCGCGAGGACAATTTCGCGCAACGCGGGAAGAGCACGCGCCATCACGCTGAGGCCCGATTCGCCGCCCTCGGGCGCGAAGGTGAACGGGTCCGCTTCCCAGGCTGCGTATTCCTCGGCGCAGTCGGTTTCGACCTGCCGTCGCGTCATCCCCTCCCAGCGCCCATGCGCGATTTCCACTAGCCTCGGCTCTCGAATGACCGTGAGCCGATGGGGCGCCGCGAGGATAGCGGCGGTATCCACGGTGCGCACCATCGGGCTCGCGTACACGGCGGCGAGCGACTCCGGCTCGAGCCGCTCGGCCAGGCGCTTCGCCTGGTTCCGCCCTTCGTCCGAGAGTTCGACATCGGTGGATCCCGCGAAGCGATCTTCCGCGGTGAGAACCGTGGCTCCGTGCCGGATCAAAAGCACGCGCGTGGTCATGAAACGGATCTGCTCCTGGTGGTCGTCTCCCCACCGATCGCTCTTCGCATTCGTGGGTCAGCGTGGAGTTTTGGTTTTTGCGGCGGATCCAAATACCACCCCAAAGCGGTGCCTCCGTACCGTTCGTCCTTTTTGTCCACGCTCGCTTTTCGTTTCAAGAGCAGTTTGACGATAGCCGGGTGTCCCGCGTAGGCGCCCCAGTGCAAGCCGGTCTCTCCATGAGGCTGCACGTCAACTTGGACGCCCTGTTGCAAAAGAAATCGCGCCACGCTGCTTCGTCCGTATTCACATGCCCACATGAACCCCGCTTCCATTTGCGACCGGGTCGCGCTGGCGTTCAACTTGCCGTCCCGCTTGAAGAATCTTTTGACCACGTCCAGCCGTCCTACTCCGGCGGCCCCCTCGAGGTCCAACCGCGCGCCCAGGTGGGCGAGAACTCGGCGGCCTGTACCCAACGAATATTTCGAACGGCGCGGCCTTTATGCCTTGCATGCGCACTGGCGCCAATGCCACGACCGCATCTGAAAACCGGCCCTACGCAGTCCGCGCTGCAAGTAGGATAGCTGAGGTGAGAACCGACGATGGACGACTGGACCGCTTCAGAGCTCGGAAACGCCGCCACGGCCGAATTAGGAAGGCAAGCCCCTCGCGTCGCCGAAGACGCGAGAAGGGCGGGTGGAGCCATCCTTCACTATCAAAATTTTCCAAAATTCGCGAGCTTGACCGGAGACGCCGGAAAGGCAAATTCGCGTCATGACTAAGATGCATGTGAGCACGATCGCCCTACTGGCCGCCGCGTTGGTTGCGCCATTTACCGGAGGCTGCGCGGAGAAAGTGTGTCGGCGGGGAGACATAAAGCCATGCTTCTGCGGCTCGGGATCGGGGCAGCAGAAATGCACGGACGACGGTACCGCCTGGGAAAAGTGCGTTTGCGCGGACCCCAAGAAGGAAACGGGGGAGCCATCGGGCCCGCGCGTGGAGGTGGTCAGCGCGGAAGACCTCGGGCCCGCCGATCCGAACGATCACCCGAACGAATCGATCTTGCGATTGCGCTTCAAGGTGAGCGGGTCGCTAACCGGTGAGCCCATGGTAAAAGACGCCGCCGGCCACAAGATCACCGGGCGCCGCGAGATCGGCGACCCGAGCTCCCCCGACTCCTTTGAAACTTTCATCGTGCCCAAAGACGGTAAAGACTTTCGCCTTGCCATCGGACCCGACGATCCGGGAGTGCCGGTTGGCGAAATAAAGACCATCGAAGCGGCGCAGCGGTTCAAACAGCGGAGTTTGCGCGAGCACCGCTGACCAGCGCCGGGGCCGGGCGCTGGTGCGGAACGAGGTCGAGTGTGGTGCCGGTCATCGATTTGCTCAACGCTCGACGACCACCAATTACGACGAATTCGGCTATGCTATCGCGCGCACGCCGGACATTGGCAATCGGTCTGCCTCCACAGCCTCCAGGCGAGTGCGATGCAGAATCGCCGTCTTCCGGCGAGCTTCGGCTCGCTCGTCACGATGCGTGCTCATACATGAGTCAACCTTTGGCCGCCCGCTTCGCACTGCTTCGCCTTCGTTCCAGCCACACATAAACCGTCGGCAGCACGATCATGTTGAGCGCCGTGGAGCTCACCAGGCCGGCGCAGACGATGAGCGCCATCGGCGCTTCGAGCTCGCTGCCGGCGGTCTCGAGCGAAACGGCGAGTGGAAGCAAGCCGAGCCCGGCGGTGGCTGCGGTCATCAAAATGGGTAAGAGGCGCTCCTCTGCCGCGCGGAGGACCCGCTGGATCGGGTCTTGGTCGGCAAATTGCGCATCCAGGTGGCGCTTGTGGGAAACCAACATGATCCCGTTGCGGCAGATGATTCCGAAGAGCGTGACGAAGCCGACGAAGCCTGCGACCGAGAGCCCTTCGGGCGTGACTGCGGCGGCGACCACCCCGCCCACCAGCCCGAGCGGGATGTTCAGCAGCACTATGGCCGCGTCGCGCAGAGAGCCGAACGCGATGGCGAGCAGGACGAAAATTCCGAGCAGCACTAAAGCCCCGAGCGTTACCAAACGCAGGGCGGCTTCAGAGCGCGCCACCGATTCGCCGGAAAGCTCGATGCGGTAGCCGGATAGGGGACGGACGCGTTTCTCGAGTGTTGACTCGAGCCGGGACACCGCGCCGGAAAGTGACGCGCCGGAAGTGCTGGCGCCAATCGCGATCCGACGCTCACCACCTTCGCGATTTACCACCGAAGGGGACGGTACTTCGTCGATCTGCGCCAGCGACGAGACCGTGACCTCGCCCATGGCGCGGGTGGAAACCGGGATATCCCCCAGGGCCTGTCGATCGCGATAGGCCGGCGGTCCTGCGAGCGCCACCTCCACGACGCGCCCGGAGGGCTCGACCAACTCCGCCACCGAATGGCCCTGCCGCCACTCGACCACCGCGCTGGCGAGCTCTGAAGTGCGGACGCCCGCGCGTAGCAGCACGGCTCTATCCGGCAGGATGCGGAGCTCGGGAACGTCGATTTGTGGCTCGACCCGCACCATTCTCAAGCCGGGTGTTTGCCGCATGACCTCCGCCACTTCGCCGCTCAGGGTGCGCAGCTCCGGCAGGCTCGGGCCGAAGACTTTGGCCACCACCGGCGCTCTATCGCCGGCCAGAACTTCGTGCACGCGCTCACTGAGAAACCCCTCCAGGCTGAAGGTGAGTCCCGGAACGCGACCGATGCGTCGGGCTGTATCGAGGACGATCTGGTCGAGCTCACGGTCGTCTCCGGGGATCATACGGAGATCCATTTCCAGGCGATGAATGGGAGCCGCGTCTTCATCCAGCTCGGCCCTTCCGGCGCGCGCGCTCACGTGAGATGCCACGGGGGGATGACTACGCGCTTGGGCGTCGACTCGAGCCGCCAGGCGCATCACTTCATCCAGGGAGATCCCGGGAGCCGCCTGGACCTCGGCGATGAGCGACCCCTGGTTAAGATCTGGAAGAAAACCTCCTCCGAGCAACGGCAGTAGGGCGAGCGCCAGCAGCGAAAGAGCGGCCGCTGCTCCCAATACTAGGCGCGGCCGCGCCACTGCTTTTCGGAGCACGCGCCGGTAGCGCTCGAGAAGCCAGATGGCGAAGAGCGTTTGCTTTGCCTCGGTGGTCGCGATGCGGGGCAGGAGCAACGCGCACAGGGCGGGCGTGACGGTGAGGGCTACCAATAGCGAAGCACCGATGGCCAGGACGTACGCCTGCGCGAGCGGGGCGAAGAGTTGGCCGGCGATCCCTCCGAGCAGCAGCACCGGTAACAGCACCAGGCCGACAATTGCGGTGGCGTAAACCACCGAGCTCCGGATCTCGCGCGAGGCATCGTGGACCACTTCCAGCCCGGGGCGCGGGCTCGCGCTGCGCGCGTTTTCGCGCAAGCGACGCCAAACGTTTTCGACGTCCACGATGGCGTCGTCCACCACTTCTCCCACGGCTATGGCGAGCCCACCCAGGGTCATGCCGTTCACCGAAGCGCCGAAGGTCACCAGAATGGCGGCGGCCGCGAGGATGGAAAGCGGGATTGCCGTGAGGCTGATAGCGGCCAGCCTGCCGTGTCTTAGGAACGCCACTAAAACCAAGACCACCAAGATGGCTCCGAAGAACATGGCTCGGCCGATGCTTCGGAGGGAGCTTTCAATGAAGTCGGCTTGTCGAAACACCGCCGGCTTGGCGCGCGCGCCCGCCGGCAGGCGATGCTCGAGCTCTTTCTGTGCCGCCTCGACGGCGTGGGTCACCGTCAGCGTGTCGGCCCACGGGAGCTTATTGACCTGCACGTACACCGCCGGCAGCCCGTCGTGCATCGCCGCCCCAACGCGCGGCTCGGCTGCACGCACCACTTCTGCGACGTCGCCCACGCGCACTGCGAGTCCGTTCGAGGCTTGGATAACGGTGTCCGCGATCGCCAAGACCGCGCCATCCAGGTTGAGCCGCGCTGCGGTGTGCACATCGAGCCGCGCGGTCGCGGTTTCGACGAAGCCCGCCTGAGGCGGAGCCTGAGCCCCCTGAACGGCGGCGGATAGCTGGTCCATCGATATGCCACGAGCGCGCATCTTCGCCGGGTCGGGGCGCACCTCGATGCGCTCCACCTCGCCCCCGTGTACGGTCACTTGCGATACGCCCGGAATCGCGAGTAACCGCGGTCGCACCACCCAATCTCCGAAAGCGCGAAGCTCTCGCATGAGCATAGGGTCCGCGCCTGCGTCGGTCGAATAGCAAAACCTCAGGAGGGCACCGATGGGCGCCGAAATGGGAGCGAGCACGGGGCGAGCAGTTTCCGGCAGCCGGCTGCGCGCGAGCTCGATGCGCTCGGCAACCAGCTGGCGCGCGCGAAAGAGATCGACATTCTGCTCGAACAGGAGTGTCACCACCGAAAGACCAGGGGCCGATGTGGAGCGAACCGAGGTCGTGCCCGGAGTGCCGAGCAGCACCTGTTCGAGCGGTTGCGTAACGGTCTGCTCGACGTCGAGCGTGCCCATGCCCGCTCCCTCGGTTTGCACAACAACTCTGGGGGGCAAAAAATCCGGCAGCGCATCCACGGAGGCGCGCGAGAGGGTCAGAAGACCGGCGGTCATGAGGCCCGCCGCCAGCAGCAGCACCACTACCCGCTGTCGAATGGACCAGGTAATGAGCGCGTCGAGCAGCGCCATCGTCACTCCGAGTGGCCGAGCTCCATACGCAGGCTCTCACCCCGAAGCGCCATGGCTCCCTGGGTGACGATGCGTAATCCGGGAGCGAGACCGGCGGCGAGCCGGGCGCGACCGCCAAAACGCGCGGCGACTCGCACGGAACGCGGTGCGAAGACGCCGGGCGTGCTTTCGACATAGACCAAATCGCCCCCCACACCGGGCACTAGGGAAGTCTCGGGGACCAGCACTCCGCGGATTTCGCCCAAGGCTACGCGCACCGAGACGGTGGCGCCGGGGAGCAACGCTACAGCTTGAGACGCTTCCGCTTCGAGTCGATCGCGACGGGTGCCGTCGGTGTCGACGACGCCGCCCTGCGCGACCAGCCGAGCCGAAACCCAGGTTCCGCCCGCCTGGACCTCGTATCCGGATCCCGCGGGTTCATCGGGCGAAACCGAAAGGTCGATCCAGCGCGGCCCTTTTTTGAGCACGCGCGCCAGAACGTCGCCCGGATGCACCACTGCTCCCAAATATACGTCCAGAGATACCAGCCTACCGCCGATGGGCGCCTTCAATCCGAGTTCGGTGGCGCCTCCCGCAAGTTGCACCGATCGTGCACGGCGCAGGGCCTCCACGCGAGCGCGCGCCGCCTCCGCTTTGGTCTCCGCCTCCTCGCGGGCCTGCGTGCTGACAATGGCGGACGAAGAAAGCTGTCGCGCCCGCGCGGCAGCCGCTTCCTCGAGTGCGAGCTCGTGCTCGCCGACGCGCAGCTGACCTTCCAGCTCTGCGGTCTGCACGCTGAGCGAGACGCTCTCACCCGCATTCAAGACCGGCGTCACCTGGACCAGACTTTCCCCCGCTCCCACGTCGCTACCGATGGGGAGCGCAGAAACGCTGCTGACTTTTGCCGAGACGGGCGCCACTAGCAGTGCCTCGTCCCCTGGTCGCGCCAGCACGCGACCCAGTCGAACATGCGCGTTCGGCAGCACACCCTCGGTGGTCGTCTCGATGCGGAGGTCGAGGGCTTTGGCTTCGGCTTCGGTAAGTTTCACGGTGCCGTCGGGCTTCAGCCGCTGGGGAACGGCTGCCCGCAGGGCGCGTTCCTCGCGTTCGGTCTCACTTTCTGCGCAGGCGGAAACGACGCCGATTGCGAGCACCGAAAAAATCGCCACTCGGCGAGGCGTGCTCCGAAAGCGGAGACCCCACTCCCGGGTCCACTGCCGGGTAAGGCGAGACCGGTTCATGGGGCCGATAATCCACGATCCGGTCGTAGGTGTCTTGCTGCCCTCGGTGCGCTAGTCTGAGAGGTTGAGCAAGATGGCCACCCGCAGCTCCTCAGGGTCAAGTCACGCGGCGGTACCCCGGCCAGCGGCCCAAAACCGGCCTCCCGCAGCCCCGACGGCCCCGCGCTTCCCCCGCCTCATGTTGAGGCGTCCGCCCGAGCCCGGCGCGTTGGTCGAGCCGGCGGTCCTGGTGGTGGGTGCGGACGACACCCTGCTGCCCGCGCTGGAAGCGGCCTTGGCTCGCTACCGCGTCTACGTGGAAGCTGCGGGAGCGGACGCGGTGCTGGATGCGGTGGTGGCGGCTGCGCCGGACCT
>DASXTY010000592.1:0-2029 GCA_036505155.1 Polyangiaceae bacterium
GGCCGGCCGGCTCGCGCAGTGGCCGATGGATGTGTGCTAGCGCTGGGACAAACTCGGCGTCCTGACGCGGTGCCGGTAGTCTCGGGAGCTTTGCAAGGCAACTTGGCCAGCGCGGAGGCCGCTCTTGAGGCATTGGGCGCGCTCGGCGCTCCTAACAGTCTGCCCGGCGTGCTCGAATACCTGAGCGATCCGGATCCAAAAAAGCGTCGCGCCGCTATCGACGCGGCCTCGAAAATTCTCGATCCGCAGCTATCGGACGGACGAGCCGTGGAGCCGATTGCACGAGCGCTGGCGCACGCCAAGGGAGGCGAGGAGACTAGCTTGATCGCGCTGCTCGGGCGTACCGGTTCACCCCGGGCCACCGCTCTTTTGGTTCCCATTGCGCAAAACGCAAACGACCTCAAAGCGAGAAGGAGCGCTATCGAAGCGCTGGGATGGATTGCTCCCTCCGGCCAGGACCGGGTTTTGCTCGAAGCTCTGAGCTCGGAAGAGTCATTGCTTCGCATGGCGGCAGCGCTTTCGTTGGCGCGCGCCGGTGCCGAGAGCTCCACGGCCTTGTTGCTCGACCGTCTCGAGCGGGCGGCCGAGGAGGATCGGGGAGCCATCGCCATAGCACTGGCTGGCCCCCTGTCGCGAACGAAAGACCCCGGCATCGCGCTCCGGCTGGAGCGGATGGTGCGAAGCAGCTCGGGAGGACAACGAGACGCTCTCATCGCCGCTCTTGGTTGGATTCCTGGACCCACTGCTTCCCAACGGCTCGCCGCGCTCGGAGCTCATGCCGCTGATCCCGTCGAACGGATGAAGGTGGCCGAAGCTCTCGCATCGCACCCGGAAGCAACGGCGACTCTGTCGGGCTTTGCCAGAGACGTGGACAGCCGCGTGCGGGCGAACGCGGTATGGGCTTTGGGCTCAGTCGGTTCTGAGCGCGAGCTACCCATCGTGGTGGGCGCGCTCTCGGACCGCGATGTAGCGGTTGCCGGTAACGCGGCGGCGTCATTGGGTCGTCTCGCATCGCGACACCACCTCTCGGTGACGGAGCATCTATGCGCCGCGCTTGCGGATTCGAGAAGCTACGTTCGCGCCAACTCGCTCGGCGCGCTGCGCCTGACCGGGAAACGCTGCGCCGATGAGCGGGCGCGCCAACTATTGATGCTCGACCGATCGGAAGTGGTTCGCGCAGCGGCGGCGGTACTGGTGCAGAGCGTGCCCGCGCAGCGACCGGAGCTCGACCGTTCCGCTCTCAAACGATGCGCGCAAGATGACGTGAGTGGATCGGTGGCCGCGGCGTGCTCGAATCCGCCCGAGCCCATCGCCGAAGCCAAGGACCCAGTCACTGTGTACGTGGTTCCCACCGGCGATTCGTCCCCAGTTCCCGGAGCGCCGTTCGCCCTGGTGCGAGCAGACGGGATTATGCGTCTAGGCGTTGCCGACCGATCGGGAGCGGTTTACGAACACGACGCGCCGCGCGGCTTCGTGTCGCTGGCAGTCCCGGCGCCGTTGGTGCGATAAAGAGCTACTTCCCGCCCTTCGCCTCACACTGCATGAAGCAATGAAGGTCGCCGGGAGGGCAGCCGCAGGGCGTGGCGGCGGGTTTTTTCGCGGCCGGCGCGGGAGCGGCCTCGCTGCCACTGCTGGTCTCACCGCCTTCGGTGGCCTTTCCTGCGCTTTTTCGTCCACGCCACACGCCCTTCTTAGCCGTGGGCTTTCCCGCATCCGCTTGGGCGGTGCCGGTTGCGGGCGGCGTAGCGGTGACTTGGGGAGTGGGCGTGGGAGTTGGAGTTGGTGCCGGCGCGGCAACGATTACTGCCGGTGGCGGCGGCTCGGCGGGGCGCAACAAATATATACCGAACCCTCCGACCACCAGAATGGCCGCCGCGATGATGAAAAGCCCTTTCTTGCTCTTCGGTTGTGGATACGTTACGTCTGCTGCGGAGGAGACGCCCCCACCACCGAACGGCGCTGCCATGCCCAGCGGGGGCGCAATGCCCAGAGGGGGAGCCATGCCCAGTAGCACGCCTCCGTCGTCGGC
>DASXTY010000593.1:0-2762 GCA_036505155.1 Polyangiaceae bacterium
CCGAAAGCAATGCCGCGATTTAGGTTTCGACGCCGGATCGCTTCTTCATGCTGCTCACGCTGAGAGGTGGTGAGGTTGCCCTGGGAGGCGAGATCTTCCAGGTTGGTTGCGGTCTTTTGCTCGGCGAACGCAAGCCCGGTGAAAACGCCGCCCGTCACGGTCGCCGCCGCGGCAATGCCGAACAATACATACGAGGTAACCCGCTGGCTCGAGGCAGAAAAGTCCGCCGAAATGGACTTGAATTCGCCCGCGTTGAGGTCGTGCTGCATGGACACGGGGTCATGCCCGCGCCGGCTCATTGAAATCGTGTGCGGTCCGGCCGGCAATTCGAGAGCCTTTACCAGAGGGGTGGTCGCGGCGAAGCGGCCGTCGACAAACAGCCGCACTCCTTCGTCGACTAGGGGTTTCACCGTCGCCGGCTTTTCCAGCAATCGCACATCGAGCGCAAAGGACTCGCCCGGGCCTATGTCAATTTCACGGCGTTCGGCTTGATAGCCGCTGGCCTCCACCACCACCGTGTGCTTGCCAGGTTTCACATCGATTCGATTCGGTAGCTCCACCGGCGACCCTTGGTCCACCCGCGCCGTCGCTCCTTTCACCGAAGGAGCCACCAGCAACCGAGCGCCTCGCGACTCGGGGGCTTTGACCGGCGCTTCTCGCGCATTCGGGTCCAGACCTATCCGAGCGGCCACCGCTTCCAGGTCGGCGACTGCCGAAACCGCTTCGGTTACCCGTTTGCCCTTCGGATCATCTTTGATGTAGCGGCGATAATAGGCTATCGCCTGGCTCAAATCCTGGCGCTGCTGCTCTGCGAAATATTGGCGACGGTACGCTTGCGCGATGGAAAAGAGAATCGCGGGTCGCGGGGCCAAACGGTACGCCTCTTCGAAGGCGTCGATGGCAACCCGAAACTGGTTTGCCTCGTAGGCGCGCGCCGCGATGGAAAAGTGCGCCTTGGCTTGCTGAACATCGTCGGCACGAGCCAGCTCGGTCGCTCCGAGTAGGAACCCGACCACGGCCACTCCCAACCGATAGCGTTTTTTCATGGCGATTCGTTCTTTGGCACGCTTCTAAAAAGCTCGATGAAGTCGAGATGGCCAAGAGCCAGATCCGGCACGCCATCCCCGTCGAAGTCGGCCGAGGCCATGCGCAAAATGGGCGCGGCTTCGGCTTCGAGCCCTGGCGGTGATCCCAGCGACACGAGTCCGCGTGCTCGTCCATCGTAGAGGGTCAGCTCGCGGCCCGCTGCAACCAGCAGCTCGAGCGACGGATCTTCATCCAAATTCATCAGGACGAAAGCCGCGGTATCCGCCGGAAGGTCTATCGCAGTGGCGCGGGTCGGGTCGAACAAGCCCTGATCGTTCCAGAGAACCAGCGCGCGCATCGTTCCGTCCATCGCCTTGCCCGCCACCGCGATATCGGTCTGCCCGTCCCCATCCAGATCGCCAAGTTGAAGTGGAATCGGCAGGGCCCCGTCTCGATCGAAACCGGGCTGCTGGCGCAGGCCGGCGGCGACCAACGACCGCACCGACACGTCAATGGGGAGAGAGACCGGAACGAATACCGGATGTTGCTTTCCGTCCATGCTGGTTTCGACCTGCACATCCGCTACGGCCAAGCCGTGCCCGCTCGCGTACACCAACTCATCGGCAACATCTGCGTCGAGATTGGCTGCCGCGAGAGCGCCGAAAGCAGGGTTGTGATCGCTCCAATCGCCGACCTCCGCGCTGGGCCATTCCCGCGAGACGGAAAGCTTGGCTTCGCCTTCCGAGTCGAGCAGCCAGAGCCGAACTTTGGGCTCCAGATTCACCATTCGCTCGCTGAAAGCCGCAACTGCAATGTCCAAGTGAGCGGAGCCCGACACCGGAACAATGGAGGCGCCGGTTGCATCCCGCTCCGCAAATCGACCCAGTGCGAGGTTTACGGGCAAGAACACCTCATCGCCTAAAGGATCGGTCGGTGGTGCCGGGACATACAGGAAAAACGGGGTTTGAAGTTGCCTTTGGGTGCTGCCACGTAGGACCGACAAATTCAGGGTTTGATCGACGGGATCATGGGTAAGCACGCCCAGATCGCTGGTACCGTCGATGCCACCGAATAAAGATGGGAATTTCGCAACGATCAGGGCTTCGATATTGCCCAGCCTACCGAGCTCCCGTGGCTCTTCAGGACCGCCACTCACCCGACCGAAGGCCACGGATAGAATGTCGCTGGGGTCTCCGTTCGGAATGCATTGGCCACCGGCAAAGCAGGACCTGTCGGCGAACATCAAATCGTCGAGCCCATCGCCATCAAAATCGCCCAGCGCCAGCTGACCGGGATAGCCGTGGGCCTCGACCACAAACTCGGAAAATGTCCCATCGGGTCGCCCCGCGTACACGAATGATTCTCCGCTGAGTTGCCGTGCGACGGCGACGTCGCGAAGGCCGTCGCCGTTCACGTCCCCGACCGCCGCCGATACAGAGCGTCCGCTGTTCTGCATCGGATCGTTCAAAATGGTCGTGCACAGATGGACGTTACCGAGCGCGCTCGGGTGCTCGATCAAATTCTGCGCACAGGGACCGGTTTGGCTCGAGAAAATACCCCACGAGCTCACCAGGTCGGGCACCGTGTCGGGATTCAAGTGTGCGATCTGCAACGCTCGCTCCACTACCGGTGGCTGATCGCTGCTTTGCTGAAGAACGAATAGTCCATATGGCTCGGCTTGAATCGGCGTGGGTGGCACAGGCGGCTCACCAAAGTTAATGGGGCCGCGCACCAAG
>DASXTY010000594.1:0-1558 GCA_036505155.1 Polyangiaceae bacterium
TAGAAGTCGGACACTTCTTCGCGATGCTCGAGCAGATCCGCGCGGCCAGCGTCTGTGATTTCATAGACTTTGCGATTGTCTTGCTCGACCACGCGCGCGTGCCCGAGCTCTTCGAGCATTTGTAGCGTCGGGTAGATCACGCCGGGGCTCGGCCGGTAGGAGCCGCCACTGCGCTCCTCGATGACTTGGATCACCTCGTAGCCGTGACGCGGGCGCTCGGACAACGCGTCGAGCACGAGGTAGCGAACCCCGCCACGCTCGGCACGCGGGGGCGGAGATCCGAACCAATCCCCCCAAGAGGGAGCGCGACCCGCGCCCCCTGGCGGCCCAAACGGCCTACCGGGCCCAAACGGCCCCCGCCGCCCTTGGCTGTGGGACCAAAAATCAGAGCGGTCCGCGAACGCACCCGGGTTCGGCCTGCAATGTGTGTGGTGATGCATTTTATCTTTCTAATTCGTATAGTTACGAGATTGTGCTCGTTGCGAGGGGGCACCGGGATGGTGCGCGATACATCGTAACGATATGACTAATAGATACATCTATAGGAACAGTCGCGCAAGGGGGGACAGGGATTTATTGGGGGGTCCACCCCGGCCGCGGTCGGAACTTGGGTCACCGCACGGGGTTGAGGGTATGGAGCAGCACGGAGGCTCCCGATGCTCATCGATCAGATCAAGGCGCGCATGTTCCAGGCCATCAAGTCAGGAGCCCATGTGGAGAAAGAGATTCTGCGCGTGGCCGTGGGCGAGATCTCCACCGAGGCCGCGCGTCCAGGTCGCCAAGGCAACGACGAAGAGGCCCTGGCCATCTTGCGTAAGTTGCTGAAGTCGAACGAAGAGACGCTGGCTTCCACGACCGACCCCGAGAAGCGCGCAGTCCTGGCTCAGGAAATGCAAATCCTGGCCACGTATTTGCCGAAGAGTCTGAGCGTCGACGAAATCGTGTCGGCGCTCGCGCCCGTGGCCGCTCAAATCAAGGCCGCGGGCAACGACGGACAGGCGACCGGCATTGCCATGAAGCAGCTCAAGTCCGAAGGCCTGGTGGTGAATGGGAAAGACGTCACGCTGGCCATCAAGGAGCTGAGAAAAGCCGAGTAATCGTGCGCGGCTCGACTTGACGAGTGCAGGCCTTGCCGGCAGGTTGGAGCAATGCGCGCTGCCCCCCACAAAACCGATTCGGTCGTGCTGGTGACTGGCGCAACGGACGGCATCGGTAAAGAAACGGCCCTGGAATTGGCGCGTCTCGGCGCACGCGTGATTGTCCACGGTCGCAGCGAGGTGCGCGTGGCAGCCGCCTACGAAGAGCTACAGAGCGTTTCCGAGCTGCCACCCCCGCCGCCCGTGATTGCCGATTTCGCATCGCTCGCTCAGGTGCGCGCGCTGGCCACGGAGCTCGGGCGGCGCGGGCTGCCGATCGACACCTTGATCAACAACGCGGGCGTGTACATGAAGCGTCGTGAGCTCAGCGCCGAGGGCATCGAGCTGACCATGGCGGTCAATCACTTTGCCCACGTGCTGCTCACGCATTTGCTGCTCGAAAGCCCGGTCGGTCAGTCGCT